>CAMWQH010000114.1 GCA_947176435.1 uncultured Mycoplasmataceae bacterium | reverse complement strand
CTTCAATAGCAGTCTTCTGATTGAATTCACTTTTTACTTGATAGACCTCATTCAATCGATTTTGAGCAACACTAGCTGATTGAAGTCGCGGTTGCAGATTAATAATATTTTGCAGTGGATCAATAAAATATGCCAGCAACGCATTAAAAGTCATCAACTGACCAATGCTCAATTGTCCTTGCATTACAACTTTTGCACCAACCCAAAGAATAATTACATTAAGAGATAATTGAATAAATGTCTTGAGTGCTGTCTGCAAGCTCTCAGTTTTGCTGTATTTAAAAGATTTTTTTAAGTAATCTACAAACTGACTATCGATTCTTCTATACCTTGTATTCTCACTATTTAATGCTTTAATTGTTTCAATTCCTTGAATGTCTTCAATAACTGAAGAACTCAAAACAGCATTACTTTCCATTTGCTCATTATTTAATTTTTCAAACTTTTTAGTAAAACCTAGAATTACAACTGCATAAATAGGTAAATCCAATAATGTGATTCCAAACAAAGTCATACTCTGAGCCGCTAATACTAATCCCATTACGATTACAATTGATAGATCTAAGAAAAGCGAGATAACCGTACTTGCCAAAGCATCAATAATTCTACTTGCATCAGAAAAACGTGAAGTAATTTCACCCGTTCTTCTTGTTACAAAAAATTCCATCGGTAATTCAAAAATATGTCTAATATATTGAAGATTTAAATCAATACTTAATCTTTGTCCTAAAACATTTAGCAAAAAATTCTGTCCATAGGAGAAGATAGAATTAAAGACATAAGCAATTAACAATCCGACTGCTAAGATTGATAAAGTCTGATAAGTTCCATCGGGAATATAGGTATCAATTATTCCTTGAACAAAGTATGAACTACAAATACTAATTATTGTCATTAATAAAGCGGCTAAAATGATATTAATCATTAGCCGCTTTTGCTTAAACATATATGGAAAGAGAGACCATAGGTTATTTTTCTTTTCTTTAATTGGTTCAAAATCTTCATTTGGA
Source organism: uncultured Mycoplasmataceae bacterium (assembly GCA_947176435.1). Taxonomy (GTDB): domain Bacteria; phylum Bacillota_I; class Bacilli_A; order Mycoplasmatales; family Mycoplasmoidaceae; genus Malacoplasma_A. The sequence continues at coordinate 1,512 of CAMWQH010000114.1, read as the reverse complement.
ACCATAAAAAGCGCAATACCAGTCCATTCTTGAGCAAACTTACCTTTAGGCATCTTTATTACGCCAACTGATGGATCAGGATCGGCAATTAATAAATAATTTTTAGTATTTTTTAGCACCACATAATAGTGAAGCAATTCTCCCTGTTTAAGTACGTGAGCAATAAAAGGATACTGAATACCGTCATCATTAAATAAAGACATATCTGCCTTTACGGCTTCTGTTTTTAAATTAAATTTCTGGGCTGTTTTAACTAACCCTAAAGCAGTTGTTCCTTCAAGATTAGTACGCGCTTCATGACGTAAATGAGCTAAAGATATACGAGAATGATATTGTTTTAAGATCATCGCTAAACAAGCAACTCCGCAATCCATCTCATCTACTTGTGGCACGTATACGGATTTATATTTTAATAACATAAGTCTTACCTTTTATTTAACATTAATTTCTGGATATTTACTTAATAAATCTTTGACATTTCTTCTATAGCTACGAGCAAATATTACTTCATCGCCATTTGGAAATGTTATTGTTTTTTTCGAAAAATCAATGCTATCAATGTTATTTGGATTTACTACACTAGATTGAGAGACCTTAACTAAAAAATCATTTTCATCATCAACTTTTGAAATATTACTTCTAAATTCAGCTGAACCAGTTTCAGTTATTAAAGTAACCTTGTGTTGTGTAGGGCTATTTTCAAGATAATATATGGAGGTATCTTCCACCTTATTTATCCTGCGACCTACCTTATAAACAAGCTCTTTTCTTCCAGATTTTGTAAGATTGTTAATGCTTTGAACTGCATCCGTAATTGTTTCTTCTAGACGTTTCATCATATCTTTTTGGTCTAGCGCCTTATTAATATAATCGATTGCACCAATTCGTCTTCGATAAGTTAACGGTGCATACTTATCATAAGCAGTAACAAAAATAATTTGTGCATTAGGATCTTGTTTTTTGATAAATTCTGCTAAATCTACTCCATTCTTAGCTTCAGAGCTTTGACTTAATTCAATATCTAAGAAGTAGATCGCATTCTGAATATCCTTAGCTACTACATAACTTACAACTTGCTCAAAGGTAGTGGCAACTTGCTCTACACTAATCTCCACATTTTCATAAGCTGTATTGTCTTCAACAAAATTATCAACTGCATATCTCACATTATTTGCTAAATTATTCGCTAATGTTCTATCGTCATCACAAATAATTACTGGATATTTCAATATTTTTTCACTCCTCTGGTTCAATTACGAGATAGAAATCAAAGTATTCCTTTGGCACTTCATAAGAAATAGTCATATTTTCGTATTTATTCTTAATATTATTGATATTAGCTAAACCCACGCCAGAGTGACTTTTCTTAGTTGAATAACCACGTTGCTGGATCTGTTTAAGTGAAATTTTCGATTCTCTTCTTTTATTTTGAATTTCATATTCAAACTCACCATTATCATTTGAATTGATCATAATTTCAATATGGGCTTCTTTATTCCGCTCCAATAACTC
>CAMWQH010000113.1 GCA_947176435.1 uncultured Mycoplasmataceae bacterium | reverse complement strand
ACATAATATTGGTACTTTTTTAAAGAAATGTAAAATATCATTTCCTTCTAAACAAGCAGAAGATAGTTTAAAGTCTATAATACAAAAATTACAAAAAAATCTTATGGAGAAAGAGAAAGAAATATCTCAATGTACTTTACAAGCATTAGAGGGGGAAAGACCTATGATAAAAGAAGAAATTATAAAAATAATGGAAAGTCAGTTACAACTACTTTCTGATTTTGGAGATGCTTATACTGTAAAAGAAATATGCAAAATATCAGAACAAATGTTAAATATTTCTAAATTTTTATTAGATGTAAAGTGTGAAAAATTATTTGATAATTGTATTTAAAGAAAGGAATATAATATGAGTGAAAACAGTAAAAGTAATCAAATAACCATTTCTGAAAAATTTGCAGATACTGTTATAAAAAACCTTAATGAATTAACACATGGAATACAAGTAACAACAGAACAAAAAAATCTTATTGCAGGCTATTTTTTAGCTATTGATACTACTTTAAAAGAGCACCCAGATAATTTGACATGGAAAGATGTTAATTTACAAAAATTAGCACCTTCTTTAGCGAATAAAGCAGCACTTGGTTTAGATATGAATATAAAAAATACATTGTTTGCAATCCCATATAAAAATAAATCAACAGGACTTGTTATTGTAGATTTACAAGTAGGTTATGAAGGTGAAAAGTATCTTGCAATGAAATTTTCAAAACGCAATATAAAAGATATATGTATTGAGCTAGTACATGAAAATGATACTTTTCAAGTTATAAAAAAAGATGCTCAACGCCCCTATGACAATTATATATTTGAAATAAACAATCCATTTGATAGAGGGGATATTATTGGAGCATTTGGATATGTTTCTTATGATGACCCACAATATAACAAAATAGTAACTCTTTCTAAAGTGGAAATAATTAAACGAAAAGCATGTAGCAAAAGTGAAAAATTTTGGGGAAAATGGTACGACCAAATGTGCAAAAAAACAATGATAAAAGAAACTTGTCGTCAAATAGAAGTAGATGCAGAAAAAATAAAAGAATATAAATATCTGTTAGACTTTAAAGAAAAAGAAGAAGTTGAACAATGCCAAGAAGCAGCAAACAATGAAATACAACAAAATATAGAAACGCAGGAAATCATTGATATTGATGTAGAAGATGAAATACCATAACAGAAAGAAGAATAAAAATGGACATTAATATTATACATACAGGAAGTGATGGAAATTGTACTTATATTTCTGATGGCACTACAGAAATTTTAATTGATTGTGGTATAAAATTGGAAAAAGTCAATCGTGAAATTGGTTATAGACTTTCAAAAATAAAAGCTGTACTGATTACACACGAACATACAGACCACACAAAATATATTAAAGAAATTGCTTCACTTGCAAAGCCTATCTATATGGCAGAACAAACAAAACAAAATATACAAATACAGCGAATAAAAAGCCCCTTTTTTATTTCGTTGCAAGAAAAACAAAATATAAAAATTGGTACATTTATTATTAAAACAATTCCGCTCATTCATTATAATGTAGATGGAACGCCATGTAAAAATTTTGGTTATATTATATTTTCTATACTTACTAACGAAAAGATACTATGGTGTACCGATACAGAATATATACCATTTTCTGTACCAAAATGTAATTATATTTGTATTGAATGTAACTATGATAATGATATAACATTTAATAAAGAATTTGATATTGCAGCAGTTGATAAACGTCGATTTATCAGCCATCAATCATTACAAACAGTAAAAAATTGGCTTCAAAAACAAGATTTATCTGTATGTAAAGCAATCTATCTTATTCATATATCAAATGAAAAATCAGATAAGCCAAAAATGAAAAAAGAGATAGAACAATTAACAAAATTACCTGTATTTTTCTAAAAGTAAAAGAGCGTCACCTCTCTCAACAAAGTAACGCTCTTATACGAAGCACTTGATATTATTTCATCTGAAACCATCTAAAAATACAAAATTGATAATTGTGAAATTATTTTATTTGTATCTACTATGCTATCACATAAAAATCTTTATGTCAACTATATAACAAATAATTTCTAAAATAATAATATATCGCTGAAAATATAAAATTTCCGCTAAATTCCTTTCTCACAAAATTAATATCCAAATTATATCTTGACTGAAAAGAAAATAACGTACCTAAGTAGCTTTTTGGTGCATATTGGCTTCTATAATTATGATTGATTATATCATTATAGCCTTGTTCGTTCTCTATTAATAGAAATTTTTTTAGTTTATTTCCTCTCAATAATTCACTTTCAAATCTATCACGCTCAGCCGTCAAATTTCCAGCCAATTCGTCAAGACTTGCTTTTCTTTCAATACAAATAGTATCATCAAAATATAAATCCCTTTCCATATTTAATTCTGCATTTTTTTCTACAAAAAAAGACTAATCACCTACAGATAACTTTTTTTCTTTATATTTAATATTTTTACTTTCAAAAAAGTTTAAAATATGTGTATTTTCTTTTTCTCTTGTATCTACC
>CAMWQH010000112.1 GCA_947176435.1 uncultured Mycoplasmataceae bacterium | reverse complement strand
CATTATTAATTTTGCAATTAAAAATAATCAAAAATATGTTTCATTAATTGATATTAATACAATGTATGGAACAGTTGAGTTTTATCAAAAAGCCATCAAAAATAATTTGATTCCTATTATTGGTTTGCAAATTGAATATAAAAACGAAAAAGTTATTTTAGTTGCAAAGAATAATAATGGTTACAAGAATTTAATAAAGATCTCGTCATTAGTAATGACTAAACAAGAACTGGTTCTTGAGAACTATTTAAATGATTTATTTGTTATAGTCAATGACATCAATAATTCTTCTTGATTAAAACCAAATGATAGTTGTTTTAGTTTCAATCAAAAAAAGTCTAACCCAATAGCAATTAGAGATTGCTTTTATGAAAATAAAGAAGATGTTGAATATGTAAAAGTATTAAAAGCAATATCAAATGGATTAACTTTTGATCAAGTTAAAGATGATGATTCATTTAACAATGAATGAATGATGTCTCAACAAGAAGCAAGTAAGATGTTTAGCGAAGAATCGTTAAAAAATTTGAAATCATTAATTAATTCATGCCATTGAACTCTTGAATTTTATAAAGAGAGGCATTTAGTAAGGTTTGACAAAAAACACAATTCAAAAGTTCTACTTGAATCAATGTGTGCTGAAGGACTAAAGAAACGCTTAAATTCTAATGAAGCACCAATTAAATATATAGAGAGATTAACTAAGGAATTGCAAATCATTGACCAAATGGGATTTAATGACTATTTTCTTGTTGTTCAAGATTATGTTAGCTTCGCTAAATCTAACGGAATTTTAGTAGGACCTGGAAGAGGATCTGCTGCTGGTTCACTAGTCGCATATACTCTTGGTATTACTGAGATTGATCCAATTAAAAATAATTTAATATTTGAACGTTTTTTAAATCCTGAACGTCAAACAATGCCTGATATTGATATTGACTTTATGGATGACAGAAGAAATGATGTTATTGAATATATTTACAATAAATATTCATCTAATAATGTTGCCCACATTTTAACTTTTCAACGAATGAAAAGTAAAATGGCTTTAAGAGATGTTTGCAGAGTTTTTGAGTTTGATCTTAAGTTAGTAAGTTTAATTACTAAAGAATTTACGATGGATTTTGATCTTGATATTGATGGTGCAATTGCCAAAAACAAGAAAATTGCAGATTATTCAAATAAATATCCACAACTATTTAAAATTGCAAAGAAATTATTAAATTTTCCTAGACAAATCGGTCAACATGCTGCTGGAGTAATTATTTCCGACCAACCATTAGATGAAATTATCCCAATTCAGTTGAGCACAGATAATGTTTATTCAACTCAATACTCTATGGAGTATTTAGAGTCATTTGGATTAATTAAAATGGATGTTTTAGGTTTAGTTAACTTATCCACTATTAATCAGTGTTTAAATTTAATAGAAAAAACTAAAGGAATAAAAATAAATCTTGAAAAAATTCCTCTTGATGATCAAAAAGTATTTCATGAATTATCTGTAGGAAATACTTCTGGAATTTTCCAATTAGAATCTCCCGGAATGAGAAATTTAATCATGAAGATTAAACCAAGAAATATTGAAGATATTTCTATTACATCAGCTTTATTTAGACCAGGCCCTCAAAAAAATATTCCGACATATCTTAAAAATAAAGCTGAACCTGATAAGATTGAATATCTAAATAAAGATTTTAAAAAAGCATTATCTTCTACATACAACATCATCATTTATCAAGAACAAGTTATTGATATAGTTTGTAGGGTTGCAAAATTTAGTCTTGCAGAAGCGGATTTATTTAGAAGAGCGATTTCTAAAAAAGATTCTCATAAGCTACACAATTTAAAAGAACAATTTATTGCTGGTGGTCTTAAAAATAATTACACTAAACAAAAACTTGAGCAAATATTTGATTACATTTATGAATTTGCTAATTACGGGTTTAATCATTCACACTCTTTAGCTTATTCACATGTAAGTTATTGAATGGCTTATTTAAAAATTCATTATCCTATTCAATATTTCACTACTCTATTATCATCGAATGATAATAGTGTAGATAAAATCTCAATGTATGTTAATGAAGCAAGAAAAAATGGTATTGAGGTGTGTCCGCCATCAATTCAATATTCACATTTTAATTTTTCAATTAATAAATCTAAGATTATTTTTGGGTTTAATGCAATTAAAGGAATAGGAAGAGAAACTATTCACAAAATTTTAACAATTAGGAAATCCCAAGAAAATTTTGAATTCAAAAATCTTTTTGATGCAATTGGCAAATTAGCAAACAATTCAATTGGTCAAAAAACAATTGAAATTTTAGTAAAAGCTGGTTGCTTTGACTGCTTTTTAGAAAAAGATCAATCAAGAATGTATATTCTTGATAACTTAACTGAAATATTTAAAGCAAGTAGATTAATGAAAACTAATGGCGAATTCATTATTTCTCCTAATTTAAAAGAAGTAAAAATTACACCAGAACAAATGGTTGAATTAGAAGATGAACAATTTTCCTTACTTGGTGTAAGTT
>CAMWQH010000111.1 GCA_947176435.1 uncultured Mycoplasmataceae bacterium | reverse complement strand
TAACTACATTAGCTAAGGTTTGTTGAATGTATGAATGTAAATTTCAACTTAGTTGGATAGTTTTATTAGGTAAATTATATTTATTAGCTAATTTATAAAAAGTAGTAAATAGTAAATGTAAGTTGTCTAAACATCTTTTATGGATCTGGATAAACCTTTTAGGTGGATTAATATCTTCTTCTAGAAGTTTATCTTGGTAGTTGTAGAGATTTTTAATCCTGTATTGAAATTTATATCTAGATGTATAAGCATACTTTTTCTTTAATAATCGTATAGTAGTTGTTATTTCGTTGAATTCCATATTAATTATGATTGTAAATGATGATCTAATCTTTATTTAACAATTTCACCAAATAAATTATTACCTACAAGACTTTTTATCTTTACAAGTTTTTCTTGTCCATGTAATTGCTTACAAGTCTTAACATACACTTTAAAAAAATAATTAGAATGGCCTTCTTGAATGTTTTTATGTTTAGGTTTTTCAAATAACACATTAACTGTTTTGTTAATAAATTGTTTTAGATATTTTTGTTTAATAGATTCGTTAAGTTTTTGAACTTGATCGAATCTATTTTTAATTGTTGTAGAATCAACAATATTTTTATCATGAGAAATTGCAGTAAACTTTCTCATAGAGAAAGGGAATATGTGCATATCTGAAAACTTAATCGTTTTTAATGACTTAATTGATTCACTAAAATCAGCATCTGTTTCATTGTTGAAACCAACCATATAGTCTGTTGTAATTGAGACTAATTTATTTTTTTGTCTCATGTATTTAACTAAATCATTAAATTCTTTAATTGTGTATTTACGATTCATCAATTTAAGAATTTTGTTGCTTCCTGATTGCAAACACAAATGGAATTGTTGAACAAATCTTGGATTGTTAGAAATCAAATCTATGATTTGCTTATTAATTTGAAAAGGTTCAATTGACGATATTCGAATTCTAAAATTACCTTTTAAATTATTAATCTTTTTTAATAATGAATAAAAGTTACACCCAGACTCATCTAAATATCCTGCAGTGTTGATACCAGTTAAAACGATTTCTTTATACTGAGTTGATAACTCTTTAATTTCATTAATTATTTTTTTATGATCAAGTGATCTTTGTCTTCCTCTTGAAAAAGGAATGATGCAATAACTGCACATAAAATTGCAGCCATCTTGAATTTTTAAAAACACTCTTGTGTTGTCAATAAAGCTTATATTGGTAAATTCTTCGAATTTATCAAGTTGCATCATTCCCTCAATTTTAATAATTGGTTTTGCTTTGTATTGTTTAATCAAATCTACAACTTGGTTTTTGTATTTATTGCCAATAGCTATTATTTTTTTATATTGTTTAAAATAGTCAGGGTTTGTCTGACTAAAGCATCCCATAACTACTAATAAAACATTTTTGTTTTCTCTTAATGCTTTATTAATAAAATACTTTGATTTCGAATCAGCTTTGTTTGTAACAGAACAAGTATTAATAATACAAATATCAGCATCAGATAACTTATTAGTCTTTAATGCGTTATTCTTAATTAATTCAGTTGAGATGCAATTTGTTTCATATGCATTACTTCTGCAACCTAAATTGATTGTAAAAAATTTCTTATTTTTTAATTGCATCAGTTAAACCAGAAGATGCTTGTGAAGAAGAATCGTTAGATTTTGATTCTTTTTTTTCTTCTGCCTTTGTGTCTTTTCCGTGTTTTCTCAAATAGATTGTTAAATCTATTTTATATTTTGCATAACGATATAAACCAATAGCAATTAAAGTTAGAAGAGCAGTTATCGCAAAACCAATAATGAAGAATGTATCGGTTGATATGCTATCTGAAATTCTATAAAAGAATAAATAGACAATGGCAAAAAAGATTGAAAAAGCAAACACAGCGATACTTCAAAAATAAATTCTAAAGATCTTTTTTGGAACATGGTATTTTAATAAATTAAAATCTTTTGTATCAATATACACAAATGATATTAATAAACAAATTGAAAGTAAAGAACAAATGAGAGAAGGTAAATAATAAATTTGTGAAGAGATTGCACTTCTTGTAATTAGTATTCAAGAAATTGCAATTCCTAATAGCAATAAGAAACAAGCACCAATTAATAAATATCATGTTCACGTAAGTGAAACACCATTATCATCTTCAATATTATCAATTTCTTTATTTTTAATTTCAGCCATATTATTTAATAATTTTATCTAAAATTGCATTTATAAATTTTTTGTCTTTTGCTTCGCAATATTTCCCAGCAGTAACTAAAGCTTGATCAATAATAATTTTACGATCTAATTTAGAAACTTTAGATTCACAATAAGCAGTAATGATAATTGCTTTAGTTACGAAAGGAACTCTATCTCAAGATCAGTTTTGTGAAAGGTGTTGAACGATTAATCCTTTAATATCACTTGCATTCATTGAATAATATTCAATGATTTTCATTTGTTCAGCATCAAAAGAAAAATCTTCAAAAGCTGTTTTAACAATATCTTTTGAAGGTTTTTGAGTCATTAATACTTGATAAATATAATGA
>CAMWQH010000110.1 GCA_947176435.1 uncultured Mycoplasmataceae bacterium | reverse complement strand
ATATAAATTCATTAAATCCGATAACCAAATTGATAGTGCTAGAGCATTAAACTATTTATATGGAATATTTATGAATGGAGAAATTTGCAAGGTAAACTATGAAAAATAACATGTATGTTTACGAAAATAAATATTTTTATAAAGGATATAAAAATATTGCCGGAGTTGATGAAGTTGGTAGAGGTTGTTGAGCCGGTCCGCTTGTGGTTGCTGCTGTAATCTTACCTGCAAGATATCGTAACGATCAAATTAACGATTCTAAGACATTATCAATTAAAAAGAGAGAGGAACTTTTTGACATTATTATTAAAGATGCTATTGATTATCAAATTATTTTCATTGATCCAATAGAAGTTGATAAACTTAATCCGAAAAGTGCTTCTATTGAAGGAATGCAAAGAGCACTAGCTGGTTTAAAAATTAAACCAGATATTGCTTTAGTAGATTATGAAAAAATCAATGATCCTAAACAAAAAGTTGAATCAATCACTAAAGGTGATGCAAAATCAATTTCAATTGCTGCTGCATCTATCATTGCTAAAGTAGCAAGAGATCGATACATGGTTCAAATCAACGATAAATTTCCTCAATACAATTTCAAAAAACATAAAGGGTATGGTACTTTAGAACACTTGAAAGCTCTTAAAAAATATGGACCTATTAAAAACTTTCATAGGTATTCATATAAACCAGTACAAAAAGCAATAAATCACAAATAATAACATATATAATTAAATAATTATGGAAAAACTAAAATCTACAGCTAAAAGAACAAAAGAATTAGAATACAACAAAGAATTTGTTGTTAAACAATTAAATGCTAATCCAAATGTTGTAAAACAACAAGAAGAACAATTAAAGAAGATGAATCCTAATGCTACTGCCGAAGTAATTCAACGTCAAGTAATGAACTTGGTTGTTCGTGAAAACGTTTTCAACAATGTAATGCAAGGGATTGTTGAATACTATGATTTCAATTTAAATAAAGATGAAATAGCTAAATTTGAAGAAAGAATGAAAAATTTCTACAAAGATGCAAAACCAGAAGTTTTGACAAAACTTACTGAAAACATGTTAAAGAAAACATTGGTTTATCAAGATTTGTCTTCATTATGAGATATTAGAACTAATGATGAAGAAACAAAACAATGACTTCAAAATTATTACAAAGCTACTAATAATCCTATTAGAGATATCATGAATGATAAAGAAAAATTTGATAACTTTAGACAAATGATTCAAGACGAAAAAGTTACAAATGAAATCTTAATGAGATTCAGAAACATTAAGTTTGATCTTCCTAAAAAAGAAAACAAAGAACAACAAGAGGAAAAGAAATAATCTAAGCCCACAAAAATGGGCTTTTTTTATAAATTTGTTGCAAAAAAAAAAAAAAAAACGAGTATAAATTATATAGTTATTCTATTTAATTTATCATGAGTAAAAAGATAAAAAGTATATTATTGTCTTCGCTTGCTTGCATTACACCAGCAAGTGTATTTTTTACATCTTTTTATAAAACAAATGAATTGATAGACAACTCTACAATTTTTAATTCGCCAAAAATTGAAAAAATATTAGGATTAAATGATAAACCTAGTACTGATGAAGTTTTAGGGTATTTACATAAATATCTTGTTGATAACAATAAATTTAGTCAATATGGAACACTTTTAAACGAAATTAATATTCAAATAAATGACGTTATCATAATTATGGCTAATTTCCATTCATTAAGATACACTGGATCATTTCAATTAGAGTATGGTACATCTTATGAAACCACAACAGTAAGTGAAATATTTAGTGGTTTTAATATTCCTAATTTGTATTATGTTCCAACACTTACTGAAGTTAAAAAATGCTTGCTGATTATCTTACTCTCAATCAAAAAACAGCATACACTAATTTAATTAATTATATGAATATAACTATTGGTGGAACAGCTGGTAATCTAAAAGTTACATTAGATGCTTCCAATACACCTTATTTTTATATAAGTGGACGAGCATCATTTAATTATTTATTAAAAACTCCAAGTGAGTTTTACAAATATAGCGATACAACCATTACTGGATTTTCAGATGAATTTATAAATAATTAAACAAAATACAATATGTATTCAATCATGGAAATTCCAGCTAATGTAACAGCAATTGTTGATAATGCTTTTTATAACGGTTCATCTTCAACTATTCCATCATTTATTAAAAATTTGACTTTTGCTAAAAATTCTAATTGTTCTTCAATTGGTACTTACGCTTTTTACAAATGTCCAAAATTAACTTCGGTTGATTTATCTTCCACTGAAATTGAATTAATTGGTGAACATTGTTTTGAAACGTGTTATGCATTAACTTCTGTGACGTTTCCAAGTAGTTTAACAACAATTAGTACATCCACTTTTAATTCTTGTAAATTATTAACTTCTGTTAATTTATCAAAATGTAGTAAATTAACAGCATCTGGTTTTTATTCATTTTATGGCTGTACATCATTAACTTCTGTAAGTTTTCCGAGCAGTTTAAATGCTATTAATAATTATGCTTTTTATAATTGTTCATCATTAACTGCTAT
>CAMWQH010000109.1 GCA_947176435.1 uncultured Mycoplasmataceae bacterium | reverse complement strand
TACAAAATATTTTTTTTAATGCTTTTTTACTCATAAAACATGGTAAAAAAAATAATCTAGCTTGCGCTAGATTACTATTTATTTTTTATTTTTTAATTCTTCAAAAGAAATACAAACCCCTTCACCGTTACAACATTTTGTGTTCTTGCTTCTGGGATCTTTGTCTAAATCCTTAATGAACTTCTCTAACTGTTCTTGAGTTATTTCTTTAGATTTTTTCTTACTCATAACTTTACCTCATTATTATATTTAATATTTTTCTAAAATATTTCCCTCATTTATTTCAAATTTTTTATATTTTAAGACAAATATTTTATAAGGTAATTCCAAGTTTAAACACTTGCTTTATATATATTAATATAATTAAGAATAAATAAAAATTTCTTGTTCATTCGTTTATGAAAAAAAATAATTCAAATAAAAAAAATAAATCTCCAAGAAATAGTATTAGTGTAAGGAGAAAAAACAAAATGAATGAACAAAAAATTTTTGATGAAGCTATTAAACAAATCCAAGAACAATTTGGTAAAGGTTCAATAGCAAAATTAATCAATGAAGGAAATAACGTTGACGTTATTCCTTCTGGAAGTCTACAATTAGACAAAGCATTAGGTATCGGAGGGTATCCAAAAGGAAGAATCATTGAAATATATGGTAATGAATCTTCTGGTAAATCTACATTAGCGCTTCAAGCAGTGGCTTCTTGCCAAAGAATGAATGGTAAGTGTGCTTATATTGATGTAGAACATGCATTGGATGCAAAGTATTGCGAAGCAAATGGTATTGATTTATCAAAACTATTATTGGCTCAACCAGATTCTGGTGAACAGGCATTTGCATTAATAGAAGCATTAGTTAAAACAGGAATGATAGATCTAATTATTGTTGACTCTGTTGCTGCGCTTGTGCCTCAAGCTGAAATTGATGGAGAGATTCAAGATCAAACTATTGGGTTACATGCAAGACTAATGTCAAAAGGATTAAGGATAGTAGAAAATCTATTAGCAAAATATAACACTACTATTATCTTTATTAATCAAATAAGAGAAAAAATTGGTGTTATGTATGGAAGCAACGAAACCACAACTGGTGGACGGGCTTTAAGATTCTATTCATCTATTAGAATGGAATTAAAACGTGTAGAACTGATTAAACGCGGTACTGAATGTGTGGGTATAAAGAGTTGTGCTAAAATTGTCAAAAATAAATTAGCTGCTCCTTTATACAAAGCATACATTGATATTTATTTCAATGAAGGTATTGATCACACGATGGAAATTATTGATTTCGCTCTTGAAAACGGAATTATTGAAAAGCGTGGTGCATGATACTACTTTAACGACAAAAAGATTGGTCAAGGTAAAGAAGCAACAAAACAATTCTTATTAAATAACATTGATCTGTTTGATGAAATCAAACAAGCAAGTCTAAATCCTCAATCAAAGCAAAAAGAAGATAAAAAAGCATAGTTTTGTGCTTTTATAATTATTAACAATGGAAGATATTAATACTTGGTGAAATAAACAATTAATCAATTCTGGTAAACCTAAAATTGTTGAACTAACAGACAAAAAAGGAAATGCCAACCTTTTTATTCAACAAGAAAAAAGCTTTAAAGACAAAACAATCATTTTACAAAAAGACGAAGAACCGGAATGATTTAAAAAACATTGTGAAGACAATGATAGACAATTTGAAATAATTTACAAAGAACTAAAGAAAATAAAAACAGAAGAACCAGAATGGTTTAAAAAAACATTGTGAGGACAATGATAGACAATTTGAATTAATAGTCAAGAGGTTAGAAAAGCTTGAAACAACTGAGCCAGAATGATTCAAGAAGCATTGTGATGATAACAATAGACAATTTGAACAAATAAATAAACAATTTGAACAAGTTAATGAGAGATTAACAAAATTGGAAAATCTAGTAATCAAAGGTTTTGAATTAATCAATATAAGGATCGATAAATTAGAGGCTCGAGTTGACAATTTAGAATCAATGATTAAATATGTTGCTAAAAAAGCAAACGTTGATTTAACTGAATGAAATAGCGCAAGAGAATAATTAATTATTTCTCTTCTTGCTCTTGTAAATCCTTTAAATTAAATATTTTTTCATTTGAATTATTAATTAAAGCATTAGGATTCATAAAAACATTTTTCTTTCGATTAGAAGATTTAACACTATTTTTAAGAGAGATAGATAATTCATTTAATATAGCCTCATATGAAACTGTATATATTGAATTGCTGAAATTTTTAGCCTCATAATATGCAGACACAGAAATTAAATGATTTTTAAAAGCATTGTAACAATCTATATCTATGCTGTTTATTCCATAATAATAAACATCTTGGAAATTGGAAATCTTCTTAGATTCCATAATTTTTAAAACAGCATTATATTTGCTTACATCTTTGTGCGAAATTGCAAAACAAGATTCAGATAATTTTGAAATGTTTACATTTCAATCAGATGAAACATTATTAAAATTATTAAATTTTTGATTAAATTCTAGAGTATTTTTTTGAAAGCATAAAAAACTATAAATGTTATTTTTTTCTAAAACTTCTTTGAATTTGTTATATGCAGTAA
>CAMWQH010000108.1 GCA_947176435.1 uncultured Mycoplasmataceae bacterium | reverse complement strand
GAATGAAATGATAAGGAGGTTTAACAAGAAACTTTAAAGATTTTTTGGAGCAATCTTTAAATTCTTTTAACATTTTTTTATATTCATTAGATTGCTTTAGATTCCTAAAAGATTTGCTTTTTTCATTTATCATTAGAGTTTGGCAATAAGTTGAAAAAACCTGAGGAACAACCTTAGAAGAAGATTTCTTAATTATTTTGTTTTTTAGCAAAATCCTTCTAATTTTTTTGTTAAATTTTTGAGCCTTTAAATAATAACGTGACATATTATTTTGAACCTATTTTTTCAATTTCATTTTTAATAAAATTTAAAATACCCTTTACTTCAGCATAGTTCATCCTTGTTGGACCAACAACAGACAATTGATGTTTTTGATTATTTAAATTTATCATTGTTGATGCAACTGATATATTGTTATTTCCAATTTCATCACCAAAAGTAATACTAGTAGTGCCGGTGTTTTGCTGATTGTATGAAATATGTTTTCAAACATTTGTGTCTTCAAGCATTGTTAATATTTGCTTTAATTTCTCAACATTTTTAAATTCTGGTTGAGTAGTTAATCATTTGGTTCCATACACATTTGTTTTCGGAATATCCATTTGATTAAATTGAAATATTTTTTTGATAATTTGTTGAATGCAAAACTCATATTCGTGAACTTTTGAACGAATTATCTCTTTAATAGAGTTAAGTTTAGGTTGAATTTTTGAAAGAGGCGTGTCAACAAGTCTATCATTAAACACTCTTATACAAATGCTTATATCTTCTAATTGTTCTGGATGGTCAAATCTAATTGTGTTTTTGTTGATCATACCATTAGAAGTAACTAAAATAATCATTGCAGTATCATTTGAAAGCTGAATTAAATCAAAACGTTTTAATAAATCTTCAGAATTAAATGTAGTAACAACAGAAGGTAATTTTAAAATTTCATTCATTATTGAAACAGATTGATCAATAACCGTATCTATTGATTGATTTCTATCAACAAAAACCTTTGATAATTGATTTTTAATTTGACTAGAAACATGAGGTTTTAAAATATTTTCCTCATAAAATTTATATCCTTTGATTGAGGGTACACGTCCTGAAGAAGTATGGGTTTTTTCAAGCATTCCTAATTTTTCTAATGCAGCCATTTCATTTCTTATGGTTGCAGAAGACAAATCTGTCATATATTTATTAACAATTTCTTTGCTCGAAACAGGTTGAGCAGAAAAAGTATAACAATCGATAATTATTTTTAAAATTTCAGTTTGTCTTTCAGTTAACTTCATATTACTACTATAAATAATATTATATTTTTACTAATATTTAATATTATTATTTGTATAATATTTAATCAAAACTTTATCGAAATGAAATACAAAGTAATTGGAATTGATCTTGATGGAACTCTTTTAACAAAGACAAAAAGAATTACAAGAAAAAATTTAAATGCTTTATCAGCATATATTAATAGAGGAGGAATTCCTGTTATTATTACAGGTAGATCATCTGTTTCTGCCAAGAAATTTTTTAACAAAATTGAGAAACATTCCGATAAAAAATTAAGGTATTTAGCTTGTTTTAATGGTGCATATATTTATGATCAATTAGAAAACAAGGAAAATAAAAAATTTATTTTTCATGATGTTGCAAAACAAATTTATGATTATGCAGTTAAAAATAAATTAAATGCATGATTCTACACAGAAAGATCTCGTTTAAAAGGTGCAGCTGAAGTAAGGGGTTACAGATTTGCAGTTTTAAGTAAAATTTTTAAAAATTTAAATTTAATAAAAGCAAATCCAAAACAAGATCTTTCTTCTTACAAAATTAATTTAATGTCATTTAGCAAGAAAAAAATTGCCAAAGCCCTAGATGAATTAAGAGAAAAGTATAAAGATAAATTAATTTTTTCTTTTTCTTCAAAAAATTTAATTGAAATTAATAGTGAAGGTATAGATAAGGGTTATGCAATTAATTTTGTTTTAAACAAGACTCAAACAAAAAAAGAGAATTCAATATTTTTTGGAGATAGTTTTAATGATGTTCCTGCTTTTAAACAATGTGGATGTAGTTATGCGATTAAACCGAAAAATAAGGATGTTAAATCTTTTGCAACAAAAACTATTGATTTCAAAAGAAATGCCATTGCCAAAATAATAAATAATTTTATTCTTGAAAAAGATGATGGAAAAGAAATAAGACTTATAGCTACTGATTTAGATGGGACTCTTTTAGAAAACGAAACAAAACAAATTATTCCTTCAACAGTAGAAAAAATAATTTCTGCAGTAGATGATAAAAATACATATTTTGCTATAGCAACAGGTCGCAATATTGATGATGTTAAGTTAATTGTTAAAAACATTGGTATTAAAAATTTAAATAACTGTTTTGGAATTTTAAATAATGGTGCGTTAGTTTATGAATTTAAAACTAATGAATACATTTATCAAAGACAGTTGGCCGAAAGTTTAACACAAATAATTTTAAATGAAATTAAAATATTGAATTCTTCTAAAAAATTTGGTGATGTCGGATGCTATATTCATAGAACAATTGATTTAAAAAAGTTGAATTCTAAACAAAAAACAGAATTGTATGGATACAATTTAAAGTTTGTAAAAACTAGATTAGCTTGAATGTCAACCAACTTTACAAAAAATAATTGATATCCTAAAAATTTTAACGAAATTCATGATGAAGATATTTTAGCATCTGCATGTAAA
>CAMWQH010000107.1 GCA_947176435.1 uncultured Mycoplasmataceae bacterium | reverse complement strand
ATGATATAGATAATTTTTCGGATTGAAAAAGCTACTAAATTATATCCATCGAAATTTAAAGGCAACAATGGTTTGGGAGATGTGTACGAGCAAAAAATAATGTTGTACAATAAAAACGGGATACCGGTCAATGTTGTTGTCGGTTGGATAGTTATGCATGATGATCCTAAAAGAATAAGATACACAAGTAGTTATATGAAAGAGGTGAAGAAGAATGAGTGAGCTTATTCCACAAGAATGTGATGTAGTTATTTTAAAAACAGGTGAACGGGTAGGCTTAATGGATCAATTAGACGAAACTCATTTCCTTCCTGATTATGGCGTTGAAACACCTGAACAAGAAGAAAAAACGATGGCGATGATGCCAATTTCAATTGATGATATTGAAAAAGTTGTATATAGACCGAAAGGCACTCTGAAGTGACCCCATAAAGTTGGACATTCTATTTAGACTATATTTCTTAAGGCAAGATGTCGGTATTCTACCGGTGTCTTGCCTTTTAGTTTGACCTTTATCCGTTCGTTATCGTAATAGCTGATCCAGCTGATCATTGCTTTGACCAACTCTTCTTGTGTTGTATATTCTCTATTGTGATATAGCTCTACTTTCATTGTGTGGAAAAAACTTTCCATGGGTGCA
This sequence comes from uncultured Mycoplasmataceae bacterium, assembly GCA_947176435.1. Classification (GTDB taxonomy): domain Bacteria; phylum Bacillota_I; class Bacilli_A; order Mycoplasmatales; family Mycoplasmoidaceae; genus Malacoplasma_A. The sequence continues at coordinate 2,175 of CAMWQH010000107.1, read as the reverse complement.
TTATCTAAGCACGTTGCCCTACGAGACATGCTTTGAAAGATTCTATTTTCTTTTAGCTTCTTTCGCCATTGGACACTCTGATATTGGACACCTTGATCGCTATGGAGAGTCATACGATAGTTTAATTTAGGTCTAAGTTTTATCAATGCATCCAACGGTTTTACCACGAAGGCTGTTGTTGGATGCTTACTGATACTATAGCTCACTATTTCATCTGTACATAGATCTTTGATAGGTGAAAGATAGACACGTTCTTCTTGTGTCTTATTTCCATACCTAAATTCACTTACATCGGTCACCATTTTTTGAAATGGTAAATGTGTATCAAAACGTCGATGTAATAAGTTCTTAGCTTTCTTACCTTGTGGTCCAAGGGCAGAATTATATTTTCGCCTTTGTTTATTATACATATGCGCTGATAGATCATTTTCTCGCATGATGCGACTAACCCCCTTATGATTTACTTTTATGCCTTGAGATCGTAATTTCAGTGTTACTGTACGATAACCAAAACACGGGTGCTTTGATTTGACCTCCTTTATAAGCTTTAATAGCTCCTCATCTTTATTTTTTCGCCTGTTTATTCGTTGGGCTTGATAGTAAAATGTACTACGTTTAAGACTAGTGTAAGGTAGTATTTCATCCAATGTATATTTAAATTCCTGCCTTAATTCTTGGATGATTTGATATTTTTCTTGCGATGTCCGCGCTTCTGAACCAAGGCATCGAGTTTTTTTAAGTATTCATTTTCAACCCGTAAAGCACGATTCTCAGCTCGTAAACGTTCTAATTCAGATAATTCTGTTTTTTTTGCTTGTTTATTATTGTTGGTCGTCATGTGTTTAGCCCGTCCTCTTCTAGTAAATAAGGCATCAACACCTTTAGTATCCAATTTACGTTGCCAAGTCGCGATCATCCCAGGATTACTTATATCAAACTGAAGTGCTGTTTCCGGATAGGAAGCCTTATGTCTTTTTCTCCAGTTTAAAACGTTGAGCTTAAAATTTCCATCGTAATCGTATTTAGGGTAGCGAACTTTTAACCCATCAATACCATATTTTTGATATCGTTTGACCCACATAAGGATATTTGAGTGATTCTTCACTTTATAAGCTTTAGCTACTGTGTTACTTCCATAGCCTCTTAGATACATATTTACAGCCCGCAACTTATCCTCAAAAGAAAATTTAGTCATAGTAAAACCCCCTAAGTCAGATTCCTTTGTTCAACTTAGGGGGTTCACTTCAAGAGATTAAGCATGATTTTTTCTATTGGTATTCAACTCTAAGGGGTGTTGCCTCCAAAATGAATAATAAAGACTATAGAGAAAATTGATAAAAGAATCATAGGGATAAATGTGAATAACAATAAGAATTTATGTTTAGCTTTATCTCTAAAATACTTGTATATGAAAAATGAACACCAGATAATATTTGATGAGAGAATTACTACGAGTAACGTCTTAATGAGTATAAAACTAATAAAATCAAACATTGATTTCACCTTCCTATGTCCATACGGAAAATAGCTTAATTGCTGCTCTTGCGTAGACTCCTTTATACGTAGTAATAGGAGTTCTATTGGCTATAGGTCTTAGTTTACTAATAAATGCCCTATTACAAGATTTACTTTTTGCATTGAATCCTTTGAAACATGCGTCGTGGGCTCTACATGCAGCATCTAAATCATCAATAGGCTTCTTATTCCACCCTTTATTTCCTTTACCGCAATAATTACCGTAAGAACCTATTGGAAATAATGCTCGAAAGACACCATTAACAGTCGAAGTATAACCTTCTGCTTCGATATTGAGAGATAAATCGTTTATTGCGTTACCAACATTTAAAACATCTATTGATTGTTGATCTTGTTTAGCTTTTTGCAGATCAAATTTAACAGATCCGTTATTATCTACTGCAATATATTGGTCTAAAGTCATCATTAATTGTTGGTTTTCAGGAGTTAGATTATCATACAAATTGAAGTAACTATCAGATTGAATATCAGGCTGGACATCAGCTTTAACAATAGATAAACCGTTAAAGAAAATTATCCCAAAGAGGATTGACAATAAAAGGGGGATATACTTGAGAAATCTAGTAGTGCGATTTAAAAGTTCTATTTCAGTAACCTCCCGTTTCTAAATTGTTTGCGTCTAAGCGAGTTGTCTATCGG
>CAMWQH010000106.1 GCA_947176435.1 uncultured Mycoplasmataceae bacterium | reverse complement strand
ACTCTGTAAAACGGCATAATATCATAGCTTCCTTGTAATTGTGAAAAATGTAACTTATAATTAAAAAAGATTAGTTTATAAAAAATATTTATAAAAGAGATAAGAATATGAATGACAAAGATCTATTATATTTTTGCAAATTAGTTGAAACGCAGAACTATACCCTAACTGCTAATTCATTTAATGTTACACAACCAACAATTTCGATGGCAATCAAGCGACTTCAAAACAGATTTGATGACCCTTTGATTTTTCAAAAAAATCGCAAAAGTAAAATTACACTTTCACCAGCAGGTGAATTACTTTATCAGAAAGCAAAATATCTTTTAAAAGAAATAGCAAGTATCGATTACGACGTTAAACACGCTAATATTAAAAAAATTAGAGTAGCTTTTTCTGGGATTGCTGGTAGTATTTATATTCCCGAAATTATAGAAAAATTTTATAAAGAAGATATTGTTAACCTGTTAGATGCTCGCTTAGAAAGAAGTGCTACCGCATTTAAAGATTTAAATAATGGCGATGTAGACGTTGCTATCTATTCTTGGATGGTACCGATCAACGATCCTGCCTATTTTATCCGTAATTTAGATCGGACTGAGTTAGTTATTATTACCGGTAAAGATGATCCTTGGAAAAATAAAAAAATTATTGATGCCCAAGAACTAAGGAACCGCAAGTTTGTGGCTAGACAAAAAGGTTATCTAACTAGAGAATGTTTGGAAGAAGAGGCAAAGCTCGGCGATTTTACTCCAAACATTTTATACACGGCTCGAACAATGAAACTAATGATCGATTTAGTTAAAAGAAATGTTGGTATTGCTCTAGCAATGGAGAATTCCGTTAAAGATGAAAAAGATCTCCACATAATTCGCTTGCGTTCAGGACAAAAACTCTGGGCATACATGCAAATTGCAATGAGAAAAAGTTTTATTCCTAATAAATATCAAAAACAAGGAATTGATATTCTTCGAAAGTTTCATCTAAATTAAACAAAACCAGCTAAGCACTAAATGCTTAGCTGTTTTTTTAATATCCCCAATAATAAGCTGAATCGGGATCCTCTGTTTGTTTTAAATACTCATCAAAATATGGAAGCGTATATTAGACTAGTCCATACCCAGCTGGAATTATCAACTTTCGTTCAATAGCTCTTCTTCGATATTGTGCTACAAATACTTTATCTTTTCCTAAAATCTTTACTGCATCTTGAAGTCGTTTATTTCCCTTAACTGCTAATAAATATTTTCGACCCCATTCCGATAAATCAATAAAGATTTTCTGATATGCATTATCAAATAGTTGCAATTTTAGAAATCAAATCATTAATTCTAGTATCTGTATCAAGAAATATTTTAGGGACATCACCAAATGTGGGATTAAAAGGATTATTCACCTTAATGTTTCCTTTCATTTTTAAACTCTTTTAAACTTCTCTATCAAAAAAAGCCTAAACATCTTTATTCAATGCTTAGGCTTTTCACTATAATTATTTTTTTAATCAATAGAAGGAATTGCTCGAGTTTCAGCTAATTTCTTATACCAATATGCACTCTTTTTTGCATAACGCTTCTGCGTCTTAAAATCGACATAGAATAAACCATAACGCTTAGAATAACCGTTTGTCCAAGAAAACATATCTTGTAGCGACCAGACAAAGTAACCATTAACTGGAATGCCAGCTTCAATTGCCTTAGCAACCTGTTCCATATGCTGTTTTAGATAATCAATTCTTGGAGTATCATCAATAATCTTATCCTCTCCTTCAAACTTATCCTTATAGCCCATTCCATTTTCGGTAATATAAATCGAATGAACCAAAGGATAATCATCATAGACACGCTTTAATTGATCATACATTCCTTGCGGATAAATAATCCAGTCCCAATCAGTTGCTGGTAGATCTTTAGGGTGAACCTCTTCACCAACACCTTTCATACGATTAACGTCCGTCCCCTTTTTACCAGTACCGTTATGAACAATTTCGGTATCGCCATGATATTCTTTCATAAACTTCGAGAAATAATAGTTAACACCAACAAAATCTAATTGTTTTGCAGCTTTAAGAAGTATTTTTTCTTCTTCTGGCTTGATATCAATCATTTGTTGACCATTAGCATCAATAATCTCTTTCACTAAGGCAAGAGTATGCTTAGAATATTTACCAGCTAATGTTCCATCAAGATAGAATTTATTTTCTAAAACATCTTTCAATTCAGCTGCATGTCTATCGCCTTCACTGTCTGTTGCTGGATAAACTGTCTGAAGAGCATGAACAATACCAATTTGACCAGTATAGCCTGCTTCTTTATAAGCATTAACAATGCGAGCGTGAACTAAGTTCTGGTTATATTCACCTTGAAAGCACTTATCAAATTGATCCCTATATGCTGGTGGAAAAGTACCACTAACATATTGTTGACCAGCCATTGAAGTTGGTTCATTAATTGTAATCCAGTATCTAACTTCACCTGCATATTCCTTAAAACAAAATTTTGCATATTCAACAAAAGCATCTAACATTTCTTGAGATAACCAACCGCCTTTATCCTGCAAAGCTTGAGGCGTATCAAAATGATGAAGCGTTACAAAAGGTTCAACACCTTCTTCACGACATTTCTTAAACAAGTTGTGATAGTATTCCACACCTCTTGGTTCAATCTTTCCTTCGCCTTCTGGAAAAATTCTAGCCCAATCAATTGAAACTCTTATCGCATTAATATGGAACTTTTTACATAATTCCAAGTCTTCTGGATAACGATGATAAAAATCACATGCTGGATCAGGATTAATCGTTCCTTGCTCCCGCAAGTACTTATCCCAGATCACTTCACC
>CAMWQH010000105.1 GCA_947176435.1 uncultured Mycoplasmataceae bacterium | reverse complement strand
ATACAATAGTCATCTTAATTACATAATTACATTGAATTTACAAAAGCCATTTATAAAATTTATTATATTGTTTCAATTATATTGAATTTACAAAAGCTATTTATAAAATTTATTACATTGTTTTAATTACATTGAATTTACGGCAATTACACTAAATTTACGAAAGCCATTTGTAAAATTTATTATATTGTTTCAATTTACGGCAACTATATTGTTAATAGAAGCTCATAATGAAAGCTTATATAATTATATTGTGTTAATTAAAGCTACTTGTAAAATTTTCATTATGTATTTTATCTTATCATGTCATTGACTTTAGGATAACTGTAATTATTACTTTGATTTTACGGTAATGAAACCTTTTGTAAGTTGATTATATAACAAGGCACTTGATTTATCAATAGAAAAAAATATAAAAATCCAAAAAACACAAAGAAAGAAGGAAATTATTGTGAAAAAAACAGAAAAAGAACAATCTTCAATCCGCCTACCTGCTAAATTAAAAAAACAATTACAACAAGAGGCGGATAGAAAACAAATAACTTTACGTTTAGATGTGAACTTATATAAACAATTAGAAATAATATCTAAACAATCAGGACTAACAATTAGTTCCCTGCTAATTGCAGCCATTTGGCAGAACGTTCTAAAATCAAAACACTTAATGCAATAACAACAGCATTTGCTGATTGATTATATTTTAGACAAGCATTTTCCAAAATATTACGAGTAACTTGATTAACATTTAACGTCAATCGATCACTTTTATCAGAATACATTGGCGAAAAATCAAGAACTATTTCATCTTTAGTCAAAAAATCATGAATAGCGGAACGGATTAAGCCCGTCCTTGTAGTACCAAGTTGTTTTGACGCTTGTTTTAGTTGTTCACTAAGTTCATGTGGCAATCTAATTGTTAAAGAAATAATATTATTATTTGACATAGGGATAACCTCCTTTTAAAAAGACATAAAAATGACACAAAAATTATACCATAAAAAGTTCAAAAAAACAATTTGACATATTTTTTAAGTCGTGCTATTATTACGACATAAAAAATATGTCAAAAGGAGCGTAATAATGTATAAAAGAATAACATTACGTATAGTAACTACATTAGCTGATAATTTAAAGACAATAGCCAAACAAAAAGGAATAAGTTTTAACTCTTTAGTATGTGAAATGGTATGGGAATTTGTTGAAAATTGGAATACAAAGTATAGAAATATAGAATGTTCTGATACCACAAATCTTACAAAAACGAAATAAAAAGAAAGAAGGAATTATTATGACAAAAAATCTAAAATGTGACTTTATCAATAATTTAAAAAGTAAGTCGAAATCAGAAAATACAATACAAGCGTATTCCCGAAATTTAGACCTTTTTTTCGAATTTCTGGAACAACAAAATAAATCTGTATTAGAAGTAAAACATACAGATATAGAAAAATTTTTATTGTTTTTGCTTAATAAAGGCAATGGTGCATCTACAAGAAGCCAAAAACTTTCTACCGTAAAAACTTTCTACAATTTTTTACAAATGAACGAATTAGTAGAAAAAAATCCATGTCTATATATAGAGTCACCAAAATTGGAAAAGAAACTTCCAGTGCATTTATCATCAGAAAATGTAAACGACTTACTAAAAGAAGCACAAAAAGTAAAAAAACAAAAACAAAATAATACACAAAGAAACACTTTAATAGTACGCTTACTTGCAAATTGTGGTCTTAGAATTTCCGAGTTGATCAATATCAAAATAGAAGATATAGATATGCTCAACAACTTAATTATTGTTACAGGAAAAGGCAATAAACAACGTGTTGTAGGTTTTAATGAAACAACAAAAAAAGCAATTACAACTTATCTGCAGAAAGATAGAAAAAAAGTTGTAAAAAACAATTGTCCTTATTTAATTGTAAATTCCAGAACAGGGGAACAGCTCAAAGTAAGGGTAATACAAAAATTAATAAAAGAATTATCTAATGATTGCTTAGATAGTAACTTAGCACAAAAAGTGACACCTCATAAATTCCGTCACACTTGTGCAACGATGCTATATGAAAACGGTGTCGATGTTTTTACATTGCAACTAGTATTAGGTCATTCAAATTTGAATACTACAAAAATTTATACTCATATAGCAAATGCTGCTGTTTTAGCAGCCACACAAAATTTTGTTGTATAAATTCACAATAAAAAAAATTGACATAACATTTATTATTTACATTTTTTACTTTTGTATGATATTATGTTTACTAAGAAGGGAGGAGATTTTATCGCCAAAAATATATTTGTTACAGTAGGAATAAATCATAAAAAAGCAAAAGAAGACAGACAAATTGATGATTTTTATGCAACAGATCCTAAAGCACTAGAATTACTACTAACTGAAGAAAATTTTTCTCATACGATATGGGAATGTGCTTGTGGTGAAGGACACTTATCAAAAGTTTTACAAAAACATAATTTTAATGTCATCAGCACCGATTTAGTTTATCGCGGTTTTGGTACCAAAAACTCTATTGATTTTTTAGCACAAGAACTTACGGATTTTGACGGAGATATTATTACAAATCCACCATATAAATTTGCCTTGCCATTTATTCAAAAGGCACTACATACTGTGGCAGAAGGGCATAAAGTTGCAATGTTACTTCGATTACAATTTCTTGAAGGAAAAACAAGAAAAAAATTTTTTCTTCAAAATCCACCCCAAAAATTATATGTAAGTTCATCACGTTTACATTGTGCCATAAATGGTAAATTTGAAAAAAATTCATCAAATGCTATAGCATATGCTTGGTTTATATGGAAAAAAGGATTTCAAGGAGATCCCATTATCAAATGGTTTAATTAACAGGTGAAAGGCAATACTGAAATGTTAAAAGAAGAACAAATAATGCAATTAATACAACAGCAC
>CAMWQH010000104.1 GCA_947176435.1 uncultured Mycoplasmataceae bacterium | reverse complement strand
GATTCTACTTGTCATACGTGGTCATCAATCATAGTGATTTTTAAATCTTGCTTGTAGTTTTTTTGTTTCTTTAATTCTATTATTTCAATATCAGAAACTTTTTTGTCTAAAGCTTTTTGATTTTTTAATTCTTGTTCAACATATATTTTGTAAACTTCTTCAAGAAGTTTGTCCAAATTTTGTTTTTCCTTTGCAGAAATTACTAAAACATTTTTTAATTTTGTTTTTTTACAAAATTCCTTAATCTTTTGTTCAGATGAATTCATATCTGACTTGTTGAGAACGACTAATATTTTTTTCTTAGTTAGTTTATTGCTAAATTTTGATAATTCATCGTTGATTATTGTATACGCTTGAAACAAATCTTCATTATCTATATAACTTAATGAAATTAAGTGAATTAACATTTGGCAACGTTCAATGTGTTTCAAAAAATCGTGTCCCAAACCTTTGCCTTCACTAGCACCTTCAATTAGTCCAGGAATATCTGCAAATACTAATGTTTTATCTTTTATTTTAGTTGTTCCAAGAACCGGAACTAATGTAGTAAATTGATAATTTGCAATTCTTGGTCTAGCATTTGATAAAGCACTAACTAATGTTGACTTACCAGCATTTGGAAATCCGATAATTCCAACATCTGCAACATATCTTAACTTAAGATTAATTTTTCTTTCTTCACCTAAATCTCCATTTTCAAAAAGAGTAGGAGCTTTGTTAAATGAAGATTTAAAAAATGCATTCCCGTGTCCACCTTTACCACCATTGCAAATAGTATAAGTTTGTCCTGACTGTAGAATATCTGCTATTAATTCTTTTGTATTTGCATCATATATAGAAGTTCCTAAAGGAACTTTAATAAAATAGTCTTCGCCTTGTTTTCCGGTAGCCATTTTTGTTTGACCATTTTCTCCATCCTGTGCAAAAATATTTTTTTTGTTTCTTAAATCAAATAATGTATTTATATTATGATCACCAATAACGATGATAGAGCCTCCATTACCACCATCACCACCTCATGGACCACCTTCTGGATAATGTGCTTCTCTTCTTCAAGAAACAACACCATTACCTCCATTTCCGGCTTTTAAAGTTAAAGTACATTCATCTACAAATTGCATTATTTTTTATTTATATCATCTAAATCGATATATTCTTTATCGTTCTCTTTATGATAATTATCTATTAAATTAGATAAATCTTTATTGTAAACATCATTTGCTTTCTTTTCTGATTTAAGTTCATTAGCCAATACTTGTGCATTTTTGGTGGTAATAAAAAACTTATTAATAACAATATTAGAGATAAAAAATGTAATTAATCCGCATATACATGCAACAACTAGTCGTAATGCTTCTCTTCAGAATTCATTCGATTCACCTCAATAAGGAATTAAAGCATTAACAAAAAACACATAACAAACTACTGAAGTAGTTAGGCTAAGCGGAATCATATCAATATTTCCCCATTTAAATGCTTTAAATAACAACGGATAAACAATTGCTAAAATTATCCCCGCAAAAATATAAACAAGAACGATAGGATTAAATCATTGTTCATAAGCAACAATTCTATATTTATTACCGATACATTGTTCTTTAAACGTTTCAAAGTCAATAAAACCTCAAGATTTAATTAAGTGGTACTTATCTCATAATCATTGAACGTTGTTTTGAGTCACTTTACCACTTCACAACGTTCCATTAACAGGAACTATATAGTCTTTATTTAGCAAATCAATTTCACCAACAAGAAGTCAAACAATTAAAAAATATAGAAGCACAACTACTCCTATAGATAATGTAGTAACTCAAGGTTTAGTTCTTGTTGAATAACTCATATATTTATTTTACTAGTAAAAATAAAAAAATAGAATGTTCTAGAGCATCCTATTTTTTGTTAAATATCATGAGCAAATAATTTATTAACTTTTAAAAATTTACAAGTGTTAATATATTTGAAATTTGATTAGGATCTCTCTTATATTAACTAGATCATTTGGTTTTTAAACTTATACGTCTATAAATTTAATAAACAAACAATCTCATGTAAATGATTAAATTTTATTAAACCATCTACCCTTTTAATATATCTTAAATTAAAAAAAATTTTTAAAAAAATAAGTAAATATATTAAATATATTTAATTTTAAAATTAATCTTATTTTTGTCTATTGTTACAACTGCATAAGACCCTTTTTGTTTTGGACCACGAGGTAATGCGATTGAACCCGGATTAACCAAAATAGGCTCTATCTTACTATCAATTAATTGATAGTGAGTATGACCATATATTAGAACATTAGCATTATATTTTTTACCAAATTCTCTCATTCTTTTAAAATAAACTTCTTTATCAAAGGAAAAAAACTGGTGACTATGAATCAAAACAAATTTTAATTGTTCGATTTCAAATACTTCAACATCTTTGTGTGCATAATCATTATTACCATCGACAAAATAATCAAAATGGGATTTCATAAAATTTAAATTTGTTGTGTAATCTCCTGCAAAAACAGAAATATCATAATCTTCTTTTCTTAGTACTTTTAAAAGTAGATCATCATATCCATGAGAATCAGAAATAATTAAAAGCTTTTTACTCATTAAGTTTCTCCATAATCTTTTTAGCTATTTTTGAACTAACATATTGTGATAATTCTTGAACAGATGCTTTTTTTAAATTAGCAAAATTATCATAATTTTCCATTAACTTTTTAATTGTTTTTTCACCTAAGCCTTCTATTTCATTTAATTTAGATTTAAATTTTGAAGTTATATTCTTATTTCTAAAAAAATTGATTGCATATCTGTGAACTTCTTCTTGAATGTTTAAAAGGTACATATATAAAGAAGAAGCTTTATCCAACTTAATTATTTTTTTATTCGGAAAAACAATTGCATTAGTTTTATGATGATTGTCTTTTGATAATCCTATCACTGGTATTACT
>CAMWQH010000103.1 GCA_947176435.1 uncultured Mycoplasmataceae bacterium | reverse complement strand
GTCACACAATTTATATAGGAATTTTAACATTATTAAGTTCATTTATTAGTACAGTTTCGCTATTTCCGCACATTTATGGATTTGATGTTAAAACTTCATTTGAAACATGCAGAGATATATTTTTAGGAATCATTTGTTGTTCGCTATTTCTATTATTTATTGAACTTTTATTTCTATCGATAAGAAAAAAAGATAATTCATTGTTTAATAGAATAACTTATCCAATTATTGGGACACTTCTTCCACTTGTTTTTTATTTTATTGCATATATTATGATATTTAAGTTCTTTACTACATTATTGTATTTATTAATGGTAACTTGAATCACCGACACTTTTGCATATATTGGTGGAAGTTTATTTGGTAGACACAGAATGTGCCCAAAAATTTCTCCAAATAAAACATGAGAAGGTTTCTTTGTTTCAATATTTATAGGAACACTATTATTGTTAGGACTACTTGGTGTATATTCTCCTAATGAACAAATTAAACTATTAGTTTTTGGTAAACGTGAATTTGCAGATTATGATATGATTTCGAATACTGACTGATGATTAATTATGTTTGCTGCTTCATTCATTTTAACATTAGTTAATACTTTTGGTGATCTCACATTTAGTCAGATTAAAAGACAAAATAGTATTAAAGATTTTTCTAATTTTTTACCGGGTCATGGCGGCATTATGGATAGAATAGATGCATTATTTTTTATATTAATTTTCTATTGTGTTGCTTGTTTTATTTTTTCTTTCTGTCATGATGAAAGTTTAAAACTTTTGTTTGCTTATATGTAAATATGAGAATTCTTGTGTTTGGCGCGACTGGTTCAATAGGTATTCAAACAATTGATGTTATAAAAAAACTAAAACATCAACTTGTTGGTTTTTCTTTTTATAAAAATTCTAAAAAGGCTGCAGCAATTATTAAAAATACAAAAGTAAAGTATTATTATTCGCCAATTAATAAGAAACTATCTAATGTCAATTCTTTCCAAGAATTAATATCAAGAACAAAACCTGATTTAATTGTTAATGCGATTATTGGTTTTGCTGGGTTAGATGTTACTTTATTAGCCATTAAAAATAAAATCAATATCGCACTAGCTAATAAAGAATCATTAGTAGTGGCAGGGAGATTCATTTTATCATTAGCAAAAAAGAATAATGTTAAAATTTTCCCCATAGATAGTGAGCATTCTGCTATTTATCAAGCTCTTTTAGGAAGAAAAGAACAATTAAAAACCATTTATATAACTGCATCTGGCGGCCCTTTTTATAATAAAAAAAATACATTAAATGTTTCATATAAACAAGCAACAAAACATCCAAAGTGAAATATGGGTGCAAAAATTTCAATTGATAGTGCAACCTTAATGAACAAGTGTTTTGAAATCATCGAAGCTTTTTGACTGTTTAATACTAAAAATATTGTTCCAATTTATCATCCTCAATCAATTGTTCATTCAATGATAGAACTAAAAGATAATTCAATTATTTCTATAATGAGTAATCCAGATATGAGATTGCCTATACAACTTGCTTTGTCTGATTTTAATAGTTCCATTAAATCACAAGTAAATCCATTAAATTTTAAGAAACTTCATTTACATTTTGAATTAATTGATAAAAAAAGATTTTTGCCAATTGCCTGAGCACAAAAGATTATAAAAAATCCAAATAATTCACTAGCAATAGTGATAAATGCGGCCAATGAAGAGGCAATAAAATTATTCAAGCAAAAAAAGATAAAATTTAATGAAATAATTAAAGTTATTAATTTTACAATTAATAATATTAAAATTATTAGAGTAACTAATATTGAACAAGTTTACATTATTGACCAATTAACTCGTAAGTTTGTTCATAATTACAAAAAATAAGAATTATGTCCAATAGCTTACAAACATTCTTAATGTATTTAATAGCAATACTAATGCTTTTATTTACAGTATCGATCCATGAATTGGGTCATTTTTTTGTAGGTGTATTATTCAAAGTTAATGTTAAAGAGGTTTCCATTGGTATTGGGCCAAGACTTGTTTCAAAAACAACAAAATCAGGTTTAAAAATATCGTTAAAATTAATTCCATTAGTTGCTTATGTATTATTTGATAGTAAACAATTAAGAAATTTATATGCTGATGAAATAGAAGACAAAAACTATAGTTGATACATGTCTCCTATACCAGAAGGTAAAAAGCTTTTAGAAGAAACAAAAATGTGACAATACATTTTAATAATGATTGCAGGTGTTAGTGTGAACTTTATTTCTTTTTTAATTCTTTGGCCTTGCTGTTGAGCGGTATTCAAAGCTAATAGTGTCGAATTAATAAATCCATTTGTTTCATTAGGATTATCAATTAAAGCAATTGCTTGTTGTATGGTTTTTAAAGGTGGTAATGGTTCGAATATTTTTGTTGATATTCCTGATTTAGCAGGAAACAACAATTGAGGGTTAATATTTTTTCAGTTATTAATATTAATGAATTTGATTACTGCTGTATTTAATATAATTCCTTTTCCTCCGTTAGATGGTTGAAAAGTAATTGAAAGAATATATGTCCAAAAGACAAAAAAACAAATTCCAGAAAAGATTGAAACCGTACTAAGTTTAATTGGAATGTTTTTAATGGTTTATATATTTGTAAGTAGTATTTTGGTTAAATGATTGTATTGGTAAAATATGGACAAGTTTGAAACGTTTTTTGTAAATGGTAAAATCCTATCAAAAGAAGATTATGATTTATTGAATGATCATAGCGATTTTGAGATTTTATTACCGGATGATAAAAATAGTAAAATAACAGTATTTTTAAAAATTAGAAAACCTCTACCTGTTGACTTGTTTAAAAAAATTGAAATTCAAAAAAACAAATGACAAAATCAGCTTTTAATAGATATTAAATTAGATAAATATATAGAATTTTCAAATGAAAGCCTTAAGGAATATTTAAAGT
>CAMWQH010000102.1 GCA_947176435.1 uncultured Mycoplasmataceae bacterium | reverse complement strand
CATCCAGACATTATGGTGTTAAATGAAAAGATATAGATAAATCAAAAAAATTCTGTGTTTTTTTATCAATACAAGACTTACGTGGAAAAGAAACAAATACTAACTCTTCTGAGATTATTTTAAATAATGATGAAATTCGAGATTTTAAGAAAAAAAATAAAGACTATTTTGACACTGAATGAGATTTGATTGTTATAGATGAAGCTCACGAAGGAAATATGACAGAATTAGCTGATCAGATGCACGAGCATTTGAAGAGAAAATTTACATTATATTTATCTGGCACACCATTTAAATTATTGGCTCAAAATAAAAGAGCTAAATTTGATAAACAAAGTGAAGTGTTTGATTGAGATTATGTTCAAGAACAAACAGCAAAAACAACATGGTATATTAATCATAAAGATCAAGAAAACCCATATGAAGATTTACCGTCAATCAAGATTAATACAATAGATATTTATAAGTCATTTAAAGATAAAATTAATTTTCCTAGTTTAGAAAAAGAAATGGGTTTTGATTTCTCTTTCTTTTTTGAAGTAAACGAAGATGATAAACTTTCTTTTAAACGTGAAAAAGACATAGATTATTGATTGGATAATATGTGTACAGAAAGCGAAAAAGACATTGATAATCTTTCAACAATGCCTTATAGTTTAAAAAATAGGCAATATAATCATCATTCGCTTTGACATTTGCCAGGAGTATTAGAAGCAAAGGCGCTTGAAAAAAAATTAAAATCACATCATTTTTTTAAAAATTTCCAAATAATAAATGTAGCTGGGAGTCAAACAAATGCAGATAAAGCATTAAATGAAGTAAAAGCAAAAATTAAAGGCAATAATAATGATCCGTTATCAACGTGAACCATTACATTATCTTGTGGAAGGCTTACAACCGGTGTAACAATTCCAGAGTGGACAACAGTTTTAATGTTATCTAATACCAATTCAGCGCAGGCTTATCTTCAAACAATTTTTAGATGTAAAACACCATGAAAATACAATGGTATATATAAAACTCAAGGTATTGTTTACGATTTTTCACCAACAAGAGTACTCGAAATTATTTCTGAATATGCAAATATTGTCTCTGTAAAAAAGCAAACAAAAAAAGGTGAAAAAGAGTCAGAACTATTAATTAAAGAGTTAATTAACTACATGCCTGTAATTAGTTTTAACGGTAATAATTTTAAATCAATAAATTGTGATGAAATTATGGAAGGAATAAAACAAATATATGTTCAAAATATTGTAAAAAATGGCTTTGATACATTTGATGTTTTAACACGTTCTGCATTCGAAGATCTAGGAATTGATGAAGCAAAACATTGAGAATTGAAAATTGCTTCTGGTCATTCAGCCTCAACTAAAAATTCTAATTCTATTATTATTAACAAAAACGAAGGAATTGATGATGTTTTACTCTCTTCAAACGGTGAAGGCAACAAAGTAAATGTTAACGGTAAAGTTCACGAAGTAATTTCCGAAGAAGAAAAAAATAGAAGAAAATCTATTGAAAATCTGAAAAGGGCATGCTTGAAAATTAGTAAAAGATTACCTTTAATGTTAATAGCACTAACACCAGAAAAAATTGATGAATTTAAACTTGATGCTTTTCCTTCATATTTTGATTCAGAAGATTGAATTGAATTTATGCAAGAAATTACAAAAGAAGATTTTAAAAGTATTACAAAGAAATTTTTTGATGAAAAAGCTGTTCAAGGCGCAGTCAAAAAATGATGTAGAAACATAGATGAAGTTTTTAAACAAACAACTTTTGAGGAACAAATAGAAGGATTAAAGGATATATTTTCAAAAGTAAAAAATCCAGACAAAGAAACTGTATTAACACCATGATATGTTATAGACATTCATTTTAAAAGAACTAATATTGATTGAAAATCTCTTTTGAAAGAAAATAAAGGGAAAATATTTATTTTAGATATTAATGCAAAGTCTGGTATGTATCCTTTATATGCATTGTGGAGTTTATGGAATTTTTTTGATAGAAAAATTGACCAAATTGAATTAATTAAAAAATATATATATGTGAATTGTAGAACGGATGCGGCACGAAAAATTACACGAAGAGTGTTAGGAATACGTGATAAAAAATATGATTTTTGAGCAGATAAACATATTATTAAGTATGACATTTTAAAAAGATATAACGAGTTGATAGAAGAAAAAGAATAGTTTTTATAATATTTTCATGGACAAAAAAAGTAATCAATCAAAAACTTTTAAAGATTTTAATGAGCAAATTACTCTTCTTCAATCAAGGGGATTGATTTTTCATAATAAAGTTGCAAAAGAAAAATTTAAGCATTATCTAAGACTTTTTAATTATCAAAATTTTGTGAATGGTTACAATGATTTTTTTATGATTAATAATGACAGGTCAACAAATACTTATAAAAGCACAACCAATTCAGAACATATTATTAATTTATTTAATTTTGATAGAAATATTTCTTCAATTTTGTTGCCCACTATACTGAGTATAGAAAGAGCTTTTTCAACTACAATTTGTTACTATATATTGTCAGATCACAAAAATTTAAATCAAAAAATCAACGAAGGAAAAATTCTTGATTTGGACAAGAAAACATTTTTAAAAATATTTCCCAATCTTTTAAAAAACGAGATTAAAAATTTTAAAGAAAATATTCTTGGTTATTGTTCAAATAAAGTTATATCTAAAAAATATTCTTCAAATAAAGAGATACCATTATGAACTCTTTGCGTTTATTGATCATTTGGTAATGCTAATACAATTTATAAAAATTAAATGATGACACAAAATTTAAAATTTTGAAATTTATGACTCACGGTAAGGCAAAAAGTAGCAGTTTAGTCAAATCGTTTGAAAATTGTATGGTTATGTTGAACGACATTCGCAACATTTTGTGCCATTGCAATGTTATTTATAAATTTAAATATGTAAAAAATGCAAGTTCAATTAATTCTTTTATTAATGAATTTATTT
>CAMWQH010000101.1 GCA_947176435.1 uncultured Mycoplasmataceae bacterium | reverse complement strand
CAATCAAGTAATAGAAAAAACGGAACTAAAAACTTTTTAGTTTCACTAACCATAATATTTTTATCTTTATTTATAGCTTTATTTATCTGCATGATAATTTATGGTAAAGCAAGTTTATTTAGCGATGTTTTCTATCAAATATTTACTGCACCATTCACTAAATCAAACGTTGGATCATTATTTACAAACATTTCAATATTTGCAGTAGCAGCTTGTTCATTTATTTTTGCTTTTAAGTGTGGTTTATTTAATATTGGAATATCTGGTCAAATGTTATTTGCAGGTATGTTTGCAACAATTATTGGACAATACATGAAGAGTGTTCCAAATGTAATTGGACAAATTATTTTAATAATTGTTGCTATGTGTATGGGTGGATTAATTGCAGGAATTATTGGATGGTTAAAAGCAAAATTCAATATGAACGAAGTTGTTTCATCAATTATGTTTAATTGAATTATTTATTTTGCTGGAACATACATGGTAAAGAGTTTATGTAATATTGATCCATCTGGAACATATACAGAAAGCTTAACTGATAATGTGTTATTACAAATTAACGGTCAATCTGCAGTTCCATTAATAATTCTTTCGATATTTGCTGTTATTTTCTGTTTTGTAATATTTAAATACTTGGTATTTGGGAAGAAAATTACAGATGTAGGATTAAGTTTAGAAGGAAGTAGATATGCTGGTTATTCAGTCAAGAAAAATCAAATACTATCTATGCTAATCTCTGGATTAATTGCTGGATTATTAGGAGCAATGGTTTATTTGGGAAAATCAAACGGTAACGTTCCTACTGAAATTACAGCAAAAGCAATTCCTATCGAAGGATTTAACGGAATTTCTGTTGGACTAATTGCAATGAATAATCCTATTGGAATTGTACCTGTTTCAATTTTATTTGGTATGATCGAAACTGCAAAATCATCAATTGCACAATCTTGTGGTGTTGATGCATATATTACAGATTTAATGTTTGGAATCATTGTTTATGGTGCTGCTATTGTTTCTTTACTTTATTACATAAAACCATGAAGATGAATTATGAAACTTTGTTTCAAAAACAAAAACATGTCATATGAAGGATATACATTTAATGTTGAATCACAAATAAACGAATATACCGATGCCATTTCTTTAATCAAAAAGAAATATTGAAACAATGTATTTAAAAGAAAACCAGTTTGGTATTACAAAAATAAAATTCTTTTAAAATTAAAAATTCAAAATACTGATGTTAAAACTTGAAAGCAAAAGAAAATGCTTTTAAATAAAATTTATTCTTCATATTCAAAATGTAGAATTACGAAAGGAGGTTACTAATGGCTGATATAGGATTAATAACTAACTATGCATTACTAATAGGGGCTATCTTATTAGCTGGTGCTTTATCAGGATATTTAGCTGAAAAAGTCGGAATCATTAATATTGGTATTGACGGAATGATGTGCTTTGGAGCTTTATTCTTTGCTATTTATTCATCACCTTTATTAAAGATGAGTAACTATGGTCCTTGAATGATGATATTCCCATTAATACTAACAGTTGTTTCCACAATGATTACCGGATTGATGCACGCTTTTGCAACAATAAAATTGAAAGCTAATCATATTATTTCTGGTACTGCAATTAATTTAATTGGTGTAGCGCTTGCAACATTCTTAAATGCGCCGTTAGGTTCATTACTATATTCAGGAAGTACTAGACTTCAATCTGGTTTTAATGATTTCTTATATATGGGAAATTCAATTTATGGATCTTCTTTAATTTTATTCTTGTTAGTAGTTGCAATTACTGTAATCTTGTATGTAGTTATGAACTACACAAGAGTTGGATTAAGATATCGTGCTGTTGGTGAAAATCCAAATGCAGTTGATTCGCAAGGAATTAGTGTGTTTAAGTACCAATGAATTGGTACCTTACTTTCGTCTGCAATTGCTGGACTTGCAGGAGCAATCTTTATGTTTAATGTAAAACAATTCTCTGGCAATACTCAAGGTTATGGTTTCTTAGCGTTAGCAATTATGATTGCCGGTGCTTGAAAAGTTGAGTGAATGAGTTTAGTTTCGGTTTGCTTTGCAATGTTTACTGCTTTATCAACAAGTTCTGTTCTTACAAACCTTGGTGTACCACGTGCTGTTTCATTCTCGTTCCCTTATATAATTACATTGATAATATTAATTTCATTTTCTAAATGGATTAGACCACCTAAACACGAGGGAATTCCATTTGATAAATCTGCGAGGTAAAAAAATGTATACAGTTATTAATCATCCAATTATTAAAACTAAATTATCTAGAATGAGAAACAAGAATACCGATTCTAGAGATTTTAGATTAAATCTAACTGAGTTAGCTCAGTTTATGGCTTATGAAGTTACTAAAGATTTAAATACTACTTCTATCAATATCGAAACACCTCTTGCTAAAACTAAAGGTTTTAAATTAAAAGACAATATTGTTTTAGTTCCAATACTTCGTGCTGGATTAGGTATGGTAGATGGGTTTAAAAATATGATCCCCGAGGCGCCAGTTGGCTTTATTGGTCTATATAGAAATGAAGAAACATTGAAACCAGTGCAATATTATTGCAAGATGCCTGATTGTATTAAAGGATCAAATGTTTTATTATTAGATCCAATGTTAGCAACAGGACATTCTGGAGCAGCAGCAATTGAAATCATTAAAACATATAAACCTAAATCAATTAAATTTGTAAGTATTTTATCAGCTCCAGAGGGAATTAAAGTTATTGAAAAAGCTCACCCAGATGTAATGATTTATACAAGTTCAGTAGACAAGAAACTTAATGAAAAGGGTTACATTGTGCCTGGATTAGGTGATGCAGGAGATAGAATTTTTGGAACAAAATAAAAAGACAAGTCCTATACTTAAAAAAACCTATTTTATAGGTTTGCTTCTTTTTATTTTGTACTTTATTTCTTGTTTTATTGCTTCTTGTTGTACCAAAAAATATTGTTATTTTTACTCTAGTATTTTGTGTTGTTTTACTGGGGTTTTATCAATTTCTTTAATGGAATTAAATC
>CAMWQH010000100.1 GCA_947176435.1 uncultured Mycoplasmataceae bacterium | reverse complement strand
GAAGAATTTATCAATGACTCATCTGCATATAGTGCATGTGACACTATGCAAATTCCGACTAATGTTGTTTCTATTGCTGATAATGCTTTTTTTGTTTCATCAGGAGCAGGATCATCAACTATTCCATCGTTTATCAAAAATTTAATTTTTGGTGAAAACTCTAATTGTTCTTCTATTGGCGCTTATGCTTTTTACAAATGTACATCATTAACTTTTGTAACATTACCTGACGCTTTATTAATAATTAATAACTATACTTTTTATGGTTGTTCAGCATTAACTTCTGTAGTGTTTCCAGATAAACTAACTACAATTGGCGCTTATAGTTTTGAAGCTTGTTCAGTACTAACTTCTATAACTTTTTCCAATAGTTTATCTGAAATTGGTGCTTGTGCTTTTGCTACATGTTTATTATTGTCTTCTGTTGATTTTTCGAATTGTAGTAATTTAACAACCATTGGGTTAAATGCTTTTCAAAATTCTGGAATTACAACTGTTAACTTAGAAAAATGTATAAAATTGACTAATATTTTAGGATGAGCATTTGCTTCGTGTAAATCATTGACTTCTATAAATTTGCCCAACAATTTAACTGCAATTGGTCAAAATGTTTTTTATTCTTGCTCTAATTTAAACAAGATTTCATGAAATTTACATGACGACAAGAGCACAATAAGTATTGGTAATAGTGCATTTTCAGGAATTTCAACTTCAGGACAAGTTGAATCCTTAAATACTTCAATCACTTCGCAAGAATTGTTAGATTGAATTAAGAATAAAGGTGGTTTTCCAAGTTCAGGTTGATCAGCTGCATAATTAATTATTAACTTAATTACAAATGTACTCAAGAAATTGGGTGCTTTTTTGTTATTTTTTTTAACTTTTTATTGTAAAAACGATTATAAATATTATAAACATAGAAGAAAAACATGAACAAAAAATTAATAAAAACTATTGCAAGTATTACTTGTGGATTAGGAATAGTTGGATCAATTCCTTTTGCATCTACAAGCTGTGGATGTTCATCAGAGAAAATTAATTCATTGACTCAAAGTGTTTATGATATTGATCAAACAACTTATGAATTAAAAGGATTTAAAGACGATTTCTTAAACAATCCAGATTCTGAGATTTATCAAGACAATTTTAAAGATTGTGACACTATGATAATTCCAGCGAAAGTAACAAGCATTGCTATTAATGCTTTTTTCACTTATAATTATCAGACACAAAGAGTTGAAACAACAATTCCAGAATTTATTACAAAATTAACTTTTGCTAAAAATTCTAAATGTTCTTTAATTGGTGCGGGTTCTTTTAGCAATTGTTCATCATTAACATCTATAACTTTCCCAAGTAGTTTAACTTACATTTGAGAATCTGCTTTTCAATTGTGTTCATCATTAACTTCTATTGATTTATCACATACTAATTTGTCTAATATTGGAAATAGTGTTTTTTTTGGATGTTCTTCATTAACCTCTGTAATATTCCCAAGTAGTTTAAGTGGTATTACCAATGCTTTTCGTAATTGTGATAATTTAATTAGTATTATATGAGATGCTTGAAATGGTAATACTAGTTTACAATCTGACTCATTTTCAACTATAGCTGAAAAAGGAAAGATTGAAGTAACTAATCCAATTGATGATGCACACAATAGTGCAGCATTACTTGATACTTTAAAACTAAAAGCAGGGCTGCCAGAAGGTTGAACTACAGCCAATTAATTAAATTACAAATATGCCTAAATAGAGTGTATTTTTTGTATTTTTTTTAAATTTCCTTTATAAAAAACAGAGTATAAATATCATATAGGTAAATAAATTATGAAAAATAAATTATTGAAATTTTTAACTTGTTTTGCTGGTATATCTGCAATTGGATCAACGATTACTATTACTTCTGCAAGTTGTGGATGTAGTAATGAACAATCAATAAAAGCATTGCCTGATGAAGTTTATGATATTGATGAAGCAACCAATGTATTGAAAGGTTTTAAAGAAGGCATTGATTTAAATCAATACAAAGGGGTATACGACACTATGTTAATTCCAAAAAATGTAACAAGTGTTGCTAATAATGCTTTCTATAACAACTCCGCATCAATTGTACCATCATTTATTACAAAATTAACTTTTACTAAAAATTCTAAATGTTCTTCAATTGGGCAAAGTGCTTTTAGAATATGTTCATCATTAACTTCTATTAATTTTTTAAATTGTATAAATTTGTCAACAATTGATTTTGCTGCTTTTAATGAATGTTCTTCATTAAGTTCTGTAAAATTTCCAAGTAGCTTAACTACAATTATTACTAGCGCTTTTGAAAATTGTTCATCATTGACTTCTGTTGATTTATCAAATTGTAACAATTTAAATAGAATTTATGATTATATTTTTGCAGGTTGTTCATCATTATCTTCTATAACATTCCCAAGTTTAAGTCAGATTGATAATCGTGTTTTTGATTCATGTTCAGAATTGACTTCAATTACATTCCCAATTAGTTTAAAAAAAATTGGTACTTATATTTTTAAAAATTGTTCTAAATTAAACGATATTAAATGAGAATCTTGAAATGGAGGTTTTGAAAGTTTAAATTCTGTTTCATTCACTGGTGTTTCTTCAACTGATGAAAGAACCATTACTGTAATTAATCCAATTGATGGGCATGATAGTACAGAATTACTCCAATATTTAAAAAATAATGGTGGGTTGCCATCAAATTGAATTGCAGTTTAATTATTTTTTTAAACCGATTTTTAAAGAAAACGTAATTAGGTACATTTTTTTTATTTTTAACTTCTTAAATCGATCGGAAACTATGTTATTTTGCATGTTTATAACAATTATTAGTAATGTCTAAACTTACTTTAGGTTATTACGTTTAAAGATTAAATCATGTTCATTTAAACGTTTTTTAACATTATCTAAATGATTATTGATTTTACTAAAACCTTCTAATATCAGTTGTTTTAATGTTTTAGGTCTAAGTGTAACTCCTAGTTTTCTTCTCTTGGGTTTTTAGAAGGTTCTAACATGACTTTACCTGATGTATTAGTTTCTTACTTAAGATTTGAATATTTATATTCTTTCTTCATATATATT
>CAMWQH010000099.1 GCA_947176435.1 uncultured Mycoplasmataceae bacterium | reverse complement strand
CCGTATATACATTCTTGTATAAAATAGATTCCACATATTGGAGCAAAACTAATTTACATTCACCAAAAATCATTGGTAAGGCACTTCATTTTTCTAATAAATGGTTGTCTGAGAATATTCCTAATTGAAGAGAAAATCCTATATTGGTAAATAATGAATTGGAATTTGATCAAAAAACTTTTGATTATTTAAAAAATTTCAGGTTTAAACTGCTTTACGTTCATAGAAAAGTTAGATAACAATGACAACTTCTGAAACTAATAATAAAGTTAGATATTTTTTAGCCTCTGCAAGTTCAAGATTTTTTGCACGTTTTATTGATTACGCAATTGTACTAATATTTAGTTTTCTTTTTGCATTATTAATTTTTGGAGTCGGAAATAATTTGTCTGAGCTATTTTCTATATCTGGTATAGAGAAAATCCAATCTTGAAAATACTTTTTATTTGGTTTTGCAAACCTTATCTTATTTTTTATATATTTTATTTGTTTACCGTGTTGATGAAGAGGCAAAACTATAGGTTTGTTTTTGTTTAAATTAATGATCATTAATACACATATAACAAGAAAAACATTTATCTCATTAATGAGAAGAGAGGCGTTTTTGTGAGAAGCATTAATATTAATCTCATTTGTATTAGGAATTGTTTTATTTAGTCTTGGTAATACAAATGCCTGTTTGTTTATTAAATCAATGTTAAATTTAGAGTCAAATAAATATGATAATGTTTCAACAATATTTGACGCTTTTTATTACGTTTGTGGCATTTGTCTATTCATTTTAATATTGTGAATGTTTATTAAATCAAAGAAACGTTGTATACAAGATTTTATGAGTGATACAGTTGTAATTAAAATAACTTCTGAATCTGACAAATCTAATACCAAATCAAATATTAAAAAAACGCCAACGAAAAGAAACTATAGCCTACCTGCAGATGTTGAATCAATTGACCTTGGTGAAATTGATAAGTTTTAGTTATGCTTAATTTAAAAGAACTCAATGCTAATCAACTTAAGGCTGTAACTGTATCTAATGGACCAACAATAGTTGTTGCAGGAGCCGGTACAGGTAAAACAAAAGTTTTAACAACACGAATTGCATATTTGATTGAACATGAACATTACAAACCATCATCAATTCTTGCTATTACTTTCACAAATAAAGCAGCCAATGAAATGAAATATAGAATTAACAAGCTTGTTGGCATAAAATCTTTATCTTGAATAGGAACTTATCACTCAATTTGCTTACGTATTTTAAAAGAAGACATTGATAAATTAAATAGAAGAAATGACTTTGGTGTAATTGATGATGAAGACCAAATGTCGTTAATCAGAGAAATCTATCGTGTAAACCAAATTACTGAAAACATTTGTTCAACAATTAAGTTTAAAAAAGCGCTTCAATTAATTGAAACTATTAAATTTCAAAAAATTAACATTAATGATTTCAATATTGGAACGAATTTTTTAAAACAACTCCAAATGTATTCTGTTGATGAATACAAAGCAATAAAAATTATTTTTAATGAATATCAAAGAAAGTTGTTATTAAACAACCTTTTGGATTTCAATGATTTATTAATTTATACTGAACAATTATTGTCTAAAAAAGAAATTCAAATAAAATGACAAAGTAGATTTAAATATATTCTTGTTGATGAGTTTCAAGATACT
Source organism: uncultured Mycoplasmataceae bacterium (assembly GCA_947176435.1). Lineage (GTDB taxonomy): Bacteria > Bacillota_I > Bacilli_A > Mycoplasmatales > Mycoplasmoidaceae > Malacoplasma_A. Next base: position 1,501 of record CAMWQH010000099.1, on the reverse strand, counting down.
AATGAAATACAATTTAACATATTAAAAATGTTAATCGATCCATTAGATAACAACGTTTTTGTTGTTGGTGACCCAGACCAATCTATATACAAATGGCGAGGTGCATATGAATGAATATTTAAGGATTTTAGAGAGACATATCCAAAAGCAAAATTAATAATTTTAGACACAAATTATCGTTCTACTAAGAACATTCTTTTAGGATCAAACGCGCTTATACAAAATAATTATGGGAGAATTGAAAAATCATTAATAACCGAAAATAATATTGGAGAAAAAATTCAATATTTTTATGCTGATAGTCAATCTGATGAAGGATTGTTTGTAGCTGAGAAAATAATTGATCTTATAAAACAAGGATACAAATACTCGGACATCGGAATTTTATATCGTAGTAATTATTTGTCTCGCTTTTGTGAAGATCATTTAATGACAAATAGTATTCCTTATAAAATATTTGGCGGAGTAAAGTTTTATCAACGGAAAGAAATTAAAGATTTACTAGCCTATTTAAAAGTAATGGTTGGCGAAGACGAATTATCATTAAAAAGAATAATTAATGTACCGACAAGGGGAATTGGTGAAAGAACTGTACAAAAAATTGAAGAGTATTCTTTAAAAAACAACATTAGTTTTTTTGAATGTCTGAATTTAAAAGAAAATGTTGATTGAAACACAAAATTAACTAATAATTTTTATGAAGAAATAATAAATCTTAGAAAGATTATTAAAGATCTAACTCCATCAAAATCTCTAATAAAAATAATCGAAAAAATTTCTTATAGAGAATATTTAAAAACATTAGATTTAGAAGAAAAAAATGAAAATATAGATGAATTAATAAATGCTATAACTATTTTCGAGTCTGAGCACGAAAACGCTAATATTCAATCATATCTTCAAGAAATAAGTTTATATACTGACACATCTGAACAAAAGATAAATAATGACAATTCCGTTTCTTTAATGACTGTTCATGTAGCTAAAGGCTCAGAATATAAAGTAATTTTCTTAATAGGTTTTAGCAATGGAATATTTCCTCCAGCCAAATCAACTGATTTCCAAGAAGAAAGACGTATTGCATATGTAGCTTTAACAAGAGCAAAACAATTATTGTTTATAACTTGTTCTGACGGATATTCATACAGCGGTGGTGCAATGGGTCCAAGTATATTTTTAAAAGAAATAGGTGATAAAAACCTAAATCAAATTAAACAAGAATTTAAAACGATAAGTAATGCTGATTTAGATTGATATAACTCAAAACAATTAAAAAATTATGAAAATAATTATCAATCAAATAATATTAATTTTAATGTTGGTGATGTAGTTTCACATACTATATTTGGCTCAGGAGTTGTTATAGATGCAAAAGGAGATATATTAACGATAGCTTTTAAAGCTCCGCATGGAGTTAAAAGTATCATAAAGACTCATAAAAGTCTTAAAAGAATAAAAAATTAATATGCAAAATAAAGAAATAAGATCAAAAATTTTAAAA
>CAMWQH010000098.1 GCA_947176435.1 uncultured Mycoplasmataceae bacterium | reverse complement strand
TGTTATTTATATATATATATATATATGGAGAAGAAAAACTACTACTAATTAAAGAAGTAGTTAAGCATAATGTTTTAAATTTAAAATGCCTTCTTTTCATAAAAGTTGTTAATTTAATTTATATGAAATTTCAAGTGGATCTCCTGTATAGTGAAGAGAATTTGGAACAGATAAAGTAACTTTTTTGTTTGCTGTGTCAATTGTAATAGTTACTTCTTGTCAGAAAATTGGTGATAGTTCAGTCTGTTGGCTAATTTTGTATTCAAAGAAGTTTATGATATCTGCTGTAGATGGATCAGTATAGAATTCTAAACCGCCTTCTGGAACAAGACTTTGATATGTAGATTTGAAATCTATTTTATTTAATAGTGTATATTCAAATAGAAGCTTAGTGTTAGATGTATCAAGAGATTCTGACAGACTTGCATAATATGGATTAGATTGATTCATTACAATTTGAGCATAAAGTTTGTTATCTTTTGTTGTCTTTTTAAAGTATCAAGAATCAGTAATAGTATTTAACTTTTCAAAGAAAGGGTAATTTTCAAGATCGTTATAGTATTGAGTAAATGTAGTCTTGAAGTTTCCTGTGTCTGGTTCAACAATATATTGGTGAGAATTTAAATATGATCAATTATTTTCACCTGTTTGTCAATTTTCATCATCATAAACATAAGGACGTGCAAACACAATGGTAAATTCAATACCATTTGGTTCTTGAGAATAAACAGAAAATTCTGGGTTTGGGATTAATCTAAGAGCATATGTAAGAGTAGTTTCATCTGCTTTACGTCCATAATAACCATTTGTATTTCATAGAGATTTTCATTGTTCTGCTATTGTTGCATCTGGACCATTAACTCCTGCCTGTTTTGCTGTTTTATATGAACCAGAAGTTTGATCAAATTCAGCTCAATTTGTTCAAGTAGGACTTGCTTCAGATGTATTTAAACAATATTGAATATGAATAGAGTTAGTATTTAAATTTGCATTTTTATCTTTAATTGCTTTTAATATTTGTGCATTAGTTGGTGCGATATCATTAGCATATTCACCAGCAGTCATATCAATGTTGGTATTAGTAAAATCTTCACTTAAACTTCTAACTTCATCGCTTTTGTCTAAATAGAAATAGAATTTTACAGAACCTGTATAATTAGTGCTGTGTTGCATTGCAGACAATGTGACTTCTTGTCATTTGTTATATGCATCGCTTTTATCATAATTATTTTGGAAAGTTACATTTAATTCGTTAACCATTGAATGGTTGTTTTCATCTACAACGTTAATTTGTTGTTGTAAATAATATAGCAAACCGTCCTTGTTTCAAACAACATTTTTTGCGCCTTCTCTTAAACCTTCACCTTGGAATACTGTTCCACCAAAACAATTTTCAGGTGTCATAGCTGGATTAGCTCCAACAGAAACGTTTGTTTGTCAAACAGAAGTAAGTTTTGAAAAAACAGTTTTAATATCTGTTTTTTCTACTGCATTATGATTTGTGACAGCAATTGCTATACCAGTAGCAATACCACCTACTCCACATACAGCTAATGGAGCAACTGCGAATAGCATTAATTTTTTCATTTTAAATTTTTTTGAATTTTTCATTTTAATTTCCTTTCTTTATTGTATTAATCGGTATTCAATTGTTTTACTGAATGAGTTATAGTGCAATGATGAGTTTAAGTCACTAGAAGTAAGTAGTGTTTTAATTGTTATTTGATTAGCGGATACTTCTATATGTATTTCATCCCAATAGATTTTTTCATCAGGTCCATATCTAGATATGGCTTTGCGTTCAATAAGTTGTCTTATTTCTTGTTCAGTTGGTGTTTGATAGAACACATCATCAAAGCTAATGTTAAGATACCTTTCAACAAAATCGATTTTTTCAATTAATGATCATTTAAATTCATATCTTGTTTCGGTTTTTGTTTCATCATTTGAATTGAAGTATGGATTTCCATTAATGTTAAATTCAGCGATTTTATTTTCTAGGTCAACTACATCTAAACTTCAATTTGAAGGATATTTATTTAAATTAGCGAATCAATAATTTACTTCGTATTCCTGTGTGAAAATTGTTCTAAGATTGCTAATTGTAGGAGCTACAACAAATTCATGTGCGTTTTCATAACTTCATTTACTTTGCCATGTCTCTTGAGCGGTTATTTCTGGCCTGTACAATTGTATTGTTACTTCAATAGGATTTTGTAATCTATAATACTCATCTTCATTATTAGGTGTTATCCTTAAACGCATAGTATCGTTTTTACTACCATAGGTATCTTCTTTAGATGACCATAATGAATTAGCAAATGCTTCATCATCAATACTTTGTTGATCATATACACCAAATTTCTTATTAGAATCATAACCAACATCAGGGCTGATATCAGGTGTTATTTCTTCATAATCATTTCATTCAGCGGTCATTTCACTTTCATAATTAGTGCAATATTGGAAGTGGATAGCATCAACATTTAGTGAAGGATTAGCATCAACAAAAGCGTTTTTTAAATCTCTATAAAACAATGATCTTAAATCTCTAATACTATTAGAAGTTAAATAAGAAACATCTGTTTTTTGTAAATCTTTGGCCAATTGACCTTGAGCAGTACTTAAATTCAATCAATAATAAATTGAGAATGAACCAGCATAATACTTAGAGTCTTGTTTAGCATATATTGTTATTTTGTGTCAATGATTTGCACAATCTTTTTCATCTTGATCTGGTTGTGTATCAAATACTATATCAACTTCACTATTAATATCAGGATATTTATTTATTGGGTCTGCATCATCCAAGTCTTCTTGTAAATGTCTAATAATTTTATTTCTATCGTATAAATAATTAGTAGAAGTATTTATTCGATATCCAGATTCACCTTTAAAACTTACACCACCTCAGCAATATTCAGCATCCATTTCATAAGCACTTTGTGGAATGTCTTTCGATACATCATCCAATCAAACTGAACCATGTTCGTGCTCATCTGAGCCTACAAATTGAAATAATTCAGATAAATCTTGTTTTGATTGTTTATCAGGTTGTGCACTACATGAACAAGATGAAAGATTAAAAACAGCACTAGTTAATAATAATCCAGTAGTACATAAAGCAGCAATTCTAAAAAATAATTTAGATTTTTGCATATTTATATATATTTTAAATTGTTTTTTTTTTTTTTTTTAAAAAAAAAAAAAAAAAAAAAAAAAAAAAAAAAAAAAA
>CAMWQH010000097.1 GCA_947176435.1 uncultured Mycoplasmataceae bacterium | reverse complement strand
TTTGCTAATGTTTTCTTTAATTCATCTTGAGTAACAAATTCTCTTAGTCTTCAGTTTTGTTTTCCTGAATATAAGAAATTTGTATCTTGAATGATTTCAGAATACAATTCACCTTTAAGAGTTGCTTGTTCTTTTGAGGGAACTTTAATATGCTTTACTAATTTGCTTCATAAATTGTCAAAAGAGAATACTTTATCTTTGTATTCTTTTTTAGCAATTTCGTAAGCAATTTCATTAATGTGTTTATCCATCTTTAAATTCGCTTTCTAAAATAAATTAATATATTTATAGTATTAAAATTGCATATTTTTACATTAATTTAATATTTAATATTAATAACGTTCTTTCTTTCTTAATAAATTGGTCTTTTTGTACTAAATTACTTAATTCATCAAAGTTTTGAATTTTACCTGTTAATGAGTTGTAAATTTTAATAGGTTGTTTGTTAGGGTGATACAAACAAATTGCTTTGTGTTTAATTACATCAACATTGTACTTAACTGGTAAATGTAAGGCTTTTGCTTTTGCAAGAGCTTTTTGATGAGCTTTTTTTGTGTAATCTAAACAAATAAATTTGTCTTTAGTGTCTCTTTCAGCTAAAAGAAGTCTTAAAACAGGATCTATTTCGTGTTTTAACGAATCTAATAAACAACTAAAGTTTCAATCGTCTAGTTTTAAAAATTCTTCAATTGTAAATGTTTTATCTTCTAACCAAGATTTAAAGAACTGTAACATGTTGTTGTAATCTACAAATTTGTATCCAAGTTTATATAGTTCCTTAACTCTACACATAACTTGTTGAATAATTCACTCGTTTGCAATAGTGTGAACATTCTCATAAACTTGTTCATACATGTGAAATCTTCCTACCAATAAATTTTCAATAGTAGAAATAGCTTTAGTTGAAAAAACTATTTGGTTATTCATAAACATTGCTCGTTTAGCAATCATGGATGCATCAATTTCACCATATGTTGCACCTGTATAATGAGAGTCTCTCTGCAAATAATCAATTCTATCAGCATCTATCTGGCTACTTACTAAACTATTCATTCATTCATTTTTATTTTTCTTATCTAAGACGGCAACAACATCTTTTGGGTTAACACCATTCTTAACTAGAATTCTATAAATGTTTGTGTCTTTAGTCCCAATTATTGCCTTGGTATATGTTTCATGAGAAATATTTGTATATTTCTCAAAAGCATGTGAGTTAGGCCCATGCCCGATATCATGTAAAAGCGCTGCAGCAAGAATTGTTTTCCTCTTTTTAGGCGTTAAATTTTTAACATTTAAATTGTCAATAAATTTTCTTGCAGTCTCATAAGTACCTAACGAATGAGAAAATCTAGTGTGGGTAGCTGACGGGAAAATTAAATATGACATTCCTAGTTGTCTAATTCTATTTAATCTTTGAAACTCTTTAGTCTCAATTAATTCTTTTAGTCAAGAATCTTGACTAGAGAAATTAATTTCACTATGTATTGGATCTTTTATAAAAGAAGAGGTTTTTTGTAGTCTCATATTATTTAAGTAATTTATCGATATTTGATAGTATCTTTTCTTTACCAACTATAGTTAAAATTTTATTCATTTCTGGGCCATGCTCTTTACCGATAGTAACCAATCTCATTGGTAAATATAATTCCTTGCCCTTTAAACCTGAATTTGTTTTTACTTTATTAACTATTTCTGAAGCATTTTCAAAGGTTATTTCACCCATTTCATTTAATACATTTTTGAATGTTTCAACACATGTCTTGAAATAAGAAGTTTTTGTTACTTCAACTAAATCTGATGATAAATTTTCAATGCCGCCTAAAAATGTGTCAGTTATTAAACCGTTAATTTCTTCTGCATATGAAATTTGAGGTTTGAAAGTTAATAGAACATTATCAAAATGGTTAGGAAATAAAGACGGATCAATTTTTACAAATTTCTTAACAAAATACAAATATTGATTGTCATCCATTTTTTTGAAATATGAATTTGAAATTCATAACATTTTTTTAAAATCAAAAAAAGCTGGAGCTTTTGAAATTTTATCAAAATCAAATTCTTTAGAAATTTCGTCCATAGTCATAATTTCGTGATTTGATTTTGAACTTCACCCAAGAAGGGCAAGAAAATTTGTAATAGCCTCTGGTAAAAAACCAATTGATTTGTAATCTTCAATAAATTGTTTTAGTGTTTTATTACGTTTAGATAACTTTTTACCTGTTTCATCAATAATAATTGACAAGTGACCATATTTAATTTCTTTAGTGTCAAAACCAAGAGCTTGCTTAATAGCAATTTGATATGGTGTATTTGATAAGTGCTCTTCGCCCCTTAATACATGGGTAATCTCCATATCATAATCGTCAATTACCACTGCAAAATTGTACATTGGAATACCGTTTGATTTTAAAATTACAGGATCTGTTAAAGCAGAAGTAGGAACACACATATGTCCTCTTACTAAATCATCTCATTCAATATTTACATTGTCTTGAATTTTTAAACGGATTACATGAGCAATACCTTGTTTTAACTTTTTTTGTATTTCTTGTTCAGTAAGATATAAACACTTACGATTGTATTTTGGTGTTTGGTTATTTTTAAGTGCCAACTCTCTTTCTAATTCAAGTTCTTCTTTAGTGCAAAAACAATAATATGCTTTGCCTTCTTTTAAAAGTTTGTTAGCTAATTCTTTATATCTTTCTAATTTCTGTGTCTGAATATATGGACCATATTTACCAGGGTTTCTAATTGATTCATCATATTTAATTTTTAACCATTCAAGATTATTAAGTTGAGAATCAATCCCACCTTCTACATTTCTTTCAGTATCTGTGTCTTCTATACGAACAATAAATTCGCCACCACAATGCTTGGCATATAAATAATTGAATAATGCTGTTCTTGCACCACCTACATGGAAAAATCCTGTAGGTGAAGGTGCATATCTAGTTCTAATTTTTTGTGTAGACATAATTATTTAATTAACAATATACTCCCTCCAGAACCACAAATAATTCTATTAAAATCGTTATATTTATTAAATTCTTTAAATAGTTTTTGTGAAACTTTGAAAATATATGTTTGTAAATCATTATATATATAATGATTACTAAACTTTTTATTTAATAAAGAATTTAGACATTTTTTAAAATCTACTTTAGAAACATATTTTTTATCTAAATCTATTGATTCAAACACCTCTTTTGTTGAAATAAATATTTTGTTAGTCAAAATTTTGTAGGAAATTTTTGGTAAATTTATTTTTTCTATTTTATCTCCATAATTAGTTACTAT
>CAMWQH010000096.1 GCA_947176435.1 uncultured Mycoplasmataceae bacterium | reverse complement strand
GACACTATTTACATCAATGCTAATACAGAAGAACAAAAGAAAGAAATTGTACCAGCAATTTTTGATGAAACCGCTTGTGAATATATGCGTAAATCAACACTAAAATGAGCTAAAAAAATGGGATATACAGTCAACAAAATAGTGTTCGGATGATCAAAAAGAATTTGAGGTTGCTGTTGACCAACATTAAAAAAAATTAAATACTCATACAATTTATGTTTTTTCGAAAAAGATGTAATCGATTCAGTAATTATTCATGAATTGTGTCATTATGCTGTTTTAAGACACAATAGAGATTTTTGGTTAGAAGTTGGCAAATGATGCCCAAAATATAAAGAATATGACAAAATACTTAATTTGTCTTATATGGAAGATATTGCACATGATTAAATAAAATTATTTATATAATTATTAAATTATGCAAACATTTGAAATCATAGAAATATTAAGCGGTAAACTTATGGAACTTACTCCCGTAAACGTTAGAGGATGAGTTCGTTTTAACCGGGTTAGTGGAAAAATTGCTTTTATTGAATTAAATGATGGTTCAACTATTAGAAATCTTCAAATAGTTTACAAAAAAGCTACAACTACTGGTTTTGAAGAAGCAAGTAAATTAAGAACTGGAAGTGCTATTTTAGTGAAAGGGAAAATAAATAAAAATAAATCCACTTTTGAAGTTATTGCAGATCAAATTTTTATATTAAAAGAATCTTCTGAAGATTTCCCTTTACAAAAGAAAGAACATTCAATGGAATTTTTACGTGACATCGCTCACTTAAGAACTAGAACTCAAACTTTTAGTGCAATTATGAATGTTCGTAGCAAATTAGCATTTGCTATTCATAAATTTTTTAATGAAAATGGTTTTAAATGAGTTGCAACTCCTTTGATAACTTCTAATGATGCTGAAGGTGCTGGTGAAAATTTTGTTATCGAACAATCAAAAGATAATCCATTCTTCGATAAAGAAGCAAAACTTACTGTTTCTGGTCAATTAAATGCTGAATCATATGCTCAAGCTTTACAAAAAGTTTATACATTTGGTCCAACATTTAGAGCAGAACGTTCACATACTAATAGGCACTTATCTGAGTTCTGAATGATTGAACCAGAAATTGCTTTTATTGATCTTGAACAATTAATGGCAATCATTGAAACTTTTATCAAAAGTATTATTAACTACATTTGCATTCATTGCAAAGATGAACTTAACTTCTTTATTGAGCAAAAGCCTTGATTAAATGAAAGAATTAACACATTGTTAAAAAAATCTTTTGTTAAATTAGACTATAAAGATGCAATCGAAAAATTAAAAGAAGCTGCAGAAAAAGAAAAATGTTTTGAAGACAATGACATTTTTTTTGGAAAAGACATCGCTAGTGAGCATGAAAGATATTTATGTGAAAAAGTTTACAATGCACCTATATTCTTATACAATTTTCCAAAAGAAATAAAAGCTTTCTATATGAAAGTCAATAAAGATAACACCACAGTTGCAGCAACCGATTTATTAGTTCCTGGTGTTGGAGAAATAGTTGGTGGTAGTCAAAGAGAAGACGATTACGAAAAGTTATTAACTCGTACAAAAGAGTTAGGGATGGACATTTCTTCAATTCAATGATATTTAGATTTAAGAAAATATGGATATTCTTTGGGAGCAGGATTTGGATTGGGATTTGAAAGGTTAATCATGTATATCTTAGGATTGGATAACATCCGTGATACTATTCCATTCCCAAGATTTAATGGTAAACTAAATTTTTAATATGAGTTTTAAACTAAAAAAATCATCAATTCCAAACTATTTAACAATTTTAAGAATTATTTTAGTCCCAATTATCATTACATTTACTTGTTGTAATTTTGGACCAATTCTTTATTACTCTACATTACCGAATACAGAGGTTAACCAACCGTTCTATTTATCATGAATACTTGCCGGTATTTTATTCATTATTGCATCGATTACTGACTTTCTTGATGGATTTTTATCTAGAAAATACAATTGAGTTTCAGACTTCGGAAAACTATGAGATCCGATTGCTGATAAAATATTAATTAATTCTATTTTGATAATTTTTGCTGGAGCAAATCCAAATAGAGCAATGACTGTATATTTTATCATCCCTGTATTAATGATAATTAGAGATACAATCGTGGATGCCTGCAGAATGTATGCAGCAAGCAAAGGAATTGTAGTGGCTGCTAATATTTATGGAAAAATAAAAACATTCACCCAAATTATCGCCATTGCATTAATTTACTTTTTATATGCGTGAAATTTTGCTTATGCTTCATCTAACATTTGATGATGATTAGTGCAAAACTTATTCATGTGAATTTCATTATTCTTATCTCTATTATCTGGATCAATTTATGTTTATAGAATTACTAAACAATTAAAAGTTAATAAATAATGAAAGATTCATATGTAGAACTAGTAGATTTGTTAAAACAACACGAGTTGACTATATCAACTTGTGAATCTATTACTGGCGGTATGATTGCTTCTATGATAGTAGAAGTTCCTGGTGCTTCTAAGGTTTTCAAAGGCGGATTAGTGGTATATACTAATCAAGCTAAACATAATCTTGCTAATGTATCTGAAAAAACTTTGTCTGAATATGGTGCTATTTCTAAACAATGTGTTATTGAAATGGCAAACAATACAAACAAAAAATTAAGATCAGATATTTGCATTGCTATAAGTGGCAATGCAGGCCCTAATCCTGACGAAAACAAGCCTGTGGGAATGAGTTTTTTAGCAATCTCAATTATTGATAAAACTTATTGATATGAAATCAAAACAAAATCAACATCAAGAAACGATATAAGAATTGAATCAACAGCAATTGCACTTGAAAAAACAATTAAATTGATAAAAGATTCGATCAAATAACATGAATTATCTTTTTCTAACATTGCTTATCTTAATTATCTGTTTAATATCAATATTTGGAATACTGATTTATTCATATTCTTTTTATTACAAACATCTATATTACAAAACAACTAAATATCGTCTTTTTTCTATATGACCTTTATGTCTACTTGCTACCATATTTTTAATATTAGTAATAGTTAGTTTAGTCTATCAATTTAACAATAGAAATATTTTTTTTATCAATAATTCATATATTTGGTATTTATCATTAATAGTTTTCATTGAATCAATATTAATTATTGTTCTTTCTTTCATATGAAAGAAGAAATCAGAAAAAAATCAACACTATATCAGAAATTTTTGACAAGAAGACTTCAATAATCAGTTAATAGTTACTAACACATATAAGAAAAAAACATATTATGAACAAAAATTAAAAAAACATCATAAGAA
>CAMWQH010000095.1 GCA_947176435.1 uncultured Mycoplasmataceae bacterium | reverse complement strand
ATGTTATGTGGTATAAGTGAAATTCTTTTAATCTTAAAAGCATTCTTAAAAAAAAGTGATTATGCTCAATTAACTATTAAGGCACGTAGCGATGGAGATATTATTAATGTTAATGATCCAGTATTAATTATTGAAGGTCCATATTATTTATTTTGTGAACTAGAAAATATCATTGATGGAGTATTGGCTCGAAGAAGCTCGGTGGCAACTAATTGTTGAAAAATATTACAATATATCAAACCTGAACAATTGGTTTTTATGAGTGATCGCAGTGATGATTATTTATTACATCCTTACGATGGTTATGCTGCTTATATTGCTGGAGTACGCAATTTTTCTAATTATTCACACATTGATTTTATTAACGATAAAGAAGTAAAAGTATATGGTTCAATGCCACATGCACTAATTCATCAGTATCATAATGATATTAATGCTTTATTAAATGATTATTTAAAATTGCATGACGAAGTAGCTTTACTTGTTGATTTTGATAATGACATTATTAAAACTTTATCAAGTGTTAAACAAGAATATATTAAAAAAATAACTTCAATCCGTATTGATACTTCTAAAAATAATTTAGATGAAAGTTTAAAGAAATTAGGTAAGTGTAGTAAATTTGTTGATTATGGCGCTTCTGTTAAATTAATCAAATTAGTAAGAAAATGAATGGATAAAAATGGGTTTGAACATACTAAAATTATTAATACTAGTGATAATAATCTTTTTCGTATTCAACAATTTAAAAAATATAATACACCAATTGATAATTATGGGATTGGTTCGGCATTAACAGCTTTAACCCTTCATTTTACTGCTGATTTAGTGATGCTAAATCATCAACCATTTGCTAAAGTTGGTAGAAAATTATTAGATACTAGTAAATTACAATTAATTAAATAAAGTATTTATATTTTGTTGCATTAATGAGCTAATACAGTTTTTAATTTTTATAAAATTTAACTTGAAACTCAGCGTCTCACAATAAATTAACATGATGTAATCTTTCAGATTCAATTACAAATGGTTTTGTTGTATCAACTACAAATTTTTCATCCGTGTCTTCATATACAAATTCAATCATACCTTTAAATACGACCAATTTAGCTCAAACTCCAGGAGCTGTAGCGTGAGCTTTTTTAATGCCTTCAGGACATGTTTTATTATTTAGAATAGGAGTTTCACTAATCAATATTTCTTTATTCATAATTATTGTAGATTATAGCATATTAATAAATCCATTTTAATTTAACAAATAAAGTATATAAAATTTACATAATATATATAATATGTATATATAAGGTGGTATTTTTTAATGAAAAGAAAAAGTAAATTAATAATTGGCTCTTTAGCATTTGCCTCAGTAGCAATAATCATTGCTCCAACTGTAGCTACAACTATAAAGAATGCAAGTAAAAACTATCAAAAAATAGTTTTTGATGGGATGGTTTTTGATTCAATTAAAGACCGTGATGCATACATTTTAAGTCATCAAGTAACAAAAGATGTAGTGACTGATCAACAATATCGTTATACTAATGCAAATGGTGAAGTAACAACATTATCAAAAGCTGATGAAAATCAATATAAACAATATGTTGCTAATAATGTAGAGATTACTAACATTAACACCTCGCTTGAAGATTTGATGCAAAATACTAATAATGATTTTGGAACCATTAGTCCAAGTTGATATGAAGATCAAAAACAAAACAATGTAGTTTCTATTTATCGGGGAAATAATGATGTAGCATATACTAATTCAGATTTAGCAATTAATTCATTTATGAATGCTGGGTATGAATTCTTATATTTTAATGATATTTATTTTGCAAATAAAAATGACTTATTTAATTATTTAATGAATTTTTATTTTAATGATGCAAGTAATGAAAGTCAAACTAATGCTTTTAGAATCAAAGGTCCAAATGGTAAATATTCAAAAACTATTAGTTTATCTGATGCTAATTGAAAAGAAATTGCTACCCAATTTATTGTTGATAATTGTCAAAAAGTATTAAAGATTGCCTCAAGTGCTGGTGAAGTTAAATATGTTTCATTAAATGACAAACAAGCAGTGATGAACAACATTGATATTAGTGATATTCCTTATGTCCAAATTGATTCGCAAAATGGAGCGAGAAATTGATATATTGATTTAAATTATGGCGATAAATATGCTTTAGATGGTCCAATTTTCTATAATGGTTTTAGTGATATTAATGCTTTAACTGTTAAAGATAATTGACAAATTGACCAGAATGATGTTGCCCAAAGTAATGTATATAATGAATATTATTTTAATAAATCAATTAATGATTTTTTTGATGCTTATTTTAAAGATGATGTAAGTGTTATTAATGATGAAGGAGATATTCAAGCAGATAATTTAATTTTATTTGCTGAAAAAAATGTCAACCAACAATTTTCGACTTTTGAAAATCCTAATAAAGAAAATCAATATGCTTCATTAGAAGAAGAGTTTTTCCAAAAAGTAAATGTGGAAAATGGTTTACCTTCTGGTAAAGATTTAGTTTTAGATATTCATGATTTTTTAACTAGAGAAGCAGTTGTAGAAAATTCAGTCATTACTTCTTTATCAACATCATATATGAATATTATGAACGATAGCAATTACTCATGAATTTATAATGAAGTAGTTGATATTGCTAACTCATATCGTCAATCAAAGAATTTCAATTTCTTATTAAAAACCCCATTACTATATTACGCAACCATGGATCGTTTAATGACCGCTGGTGCTGAACAAGTTTTTATTGATAAAACTAGAGAATATTTTAAAAACATGGCTGATACCATCCAAAACCTAATTGTGATGAATTTAGGAGAATTAGCTTTAAAACCAGCTCCTGATAAAACTGGATTTGGTGATTTAAACCTTGCTGAATTATATAACATCTCATTGGACAATTCCCAAGCAATTGATTTTAATTTACAAGAAGTTTGATTTAATATTAAAGATAATTATCCATATTTATTTAATTTAACTGAAATATCAAATATTATTGATGGTAAAAAACAAGCTGGACAAGTAGTTAGTATTGATGCTTATAATGTAATTGTAAATAGTGTGGTAAATACTTTTTATGGTGAAAATAAATCTAATACATACATTCAAGAAGTTAAAAATAATTTAATCAATAATGCTGATCAATTATTAAATAAAAAACCACAAATTGCTACTTCTAATCAATTTTATAATAACATTGATCAAACTTTAAGATTCAAAAGTATGCCTGAATATGCTAGTTATGTAATGAGCGCAACAAATGAAAATATTACTACAACAAGGGACCAAATATTAGACAATATTTTGGATCAAGTTAATC
>CAMWQH010000094.1 GCA_947176435.1 uncultured Mycoplasmataceae bacterium | reverse complement strand
ATGTTGGCATATACTCAATTATTTTATATTTATAATAAATTTTATCTATAAAAAAATATTTACGTAATATAGGCTAATTTATGCCTTAAACAACGTGTCAATTTCATCATCCAAATTTGCAAATGCAAAATGTGGTTGTTTCTAAAACTGAAATAACCACTTTTACATTAACTTATGTTATACTATGAAACAGTTTTCCCATTAAGAAATATATAGTTATTGCTACCATAATTGAAAGTAAATACTCACCACCTACGGCTTCATATCCTCTTTGTATATATGCTATATTGGAAAAGTATATAATTGTAGCCTTATAATAAATTATTCCAGTTACAAGCTGAAATATTACTTGTATAAATTGTATTATCATCTTGTTCACTCCTTATCCTATTAACACACTTTGTCTTTTTTCTGCAAAAATTTTTTGACTGCCATATTTTTCCCTTATTTCTTCTATTGATTTAGACTTTTTATTTTTTATTTTTTTGTCTTGATTATGCCAATACCATAACTTCTTTTTAGGTGCATACTTACAACCTATTTCCTTTAATTGCGTTCTATTAGGGTATGTATTGCCACCTATCCAAATCCAACAACCACAAATTTCAATTTGTAATTCTTGCATTTTAATTAACTTATCTATAATGTCAATAAATTCTTCAGGTGTTTCATATGTATTATTTTCTGTTTGTTCTGTTTCTTGACAGAACTTCAATTTATTAAATAAACTTGTATAAACTCCATTTATTTCCTTCATAATTTCACTATTACCACCATTATCTGGATGGTGTAATGTGCAAAGTTTATGATATTCTTTTTTTAATTGTTCAACTGTTTTAATATTTTCAAAAAATCTCATTTTTAAGCATCCTTTCTAAAATCAACATAGACTACATTATTTGTATTTTTATTCGCTTTTTTTCTATTGTATTATTAAAAATGTTTTCCTTGTACTAATCTATCGCAAAATATAATGTCCTTCTTGCTGTTTTTCTAGCCTTTGTTTTTCTTCTTTAATATCATTTGTGCTAAGCACAAGACATATAAAACATTTTTCATCATCATTTTTAATAGTGATAGTTTTTTCAGTTCTTTCAATTACTTCAAATTCATATCTTGAACTTGAATTTACAGAATTACAAACATATTTTTTACCTACTTCAAACTTTAAAATTTCATTCTCACTTATTTCTTTTTTTCTTTCTGATTGTTCTTGATTATTATTTCTTATGATGTTTTTATTCTCTCTTTCTTCTTTTGTTTCTTCCAATTCTTCTATAATTCTTTTATCTTGTTCTACTTGCTCCATATGTTTAACCCATATATCAAAAATAGCTTCTGTATCAATATCTTTTACTTTAAAATGATAAAAATATTGATATGTAAAATTATCAAACTCTTCTTTCTGTTGCCATTTGATTTTAATGTGCAAGCCTTTTCCATTACCATTATCATAAAATTCGCTATCCAAATAATTAGCCTCAATATTGTTTTCTTCAAACCAATTATTAACTTTTTCTTTTAATTCTTTTTTTATTGTCTGGTATTCTGGTTTAAATAAATCATCATACATACTTTTATATTCAGCTTTATTCATTGGCTTCAACCAATTTCCAATACCATTTAATCGTGCATTAATTTCTTTTTCTCTATTTTCTTCTTTTATAGAGCCTCTTTTTATTTTTTCTTCTACACATTTCGTAATAATTTGTTTTTTAGTCATTTTCTTTTCTTCCTTTCTTTCTTCTGTTTTAAACAAATCGTCATACCATCTTTGACACTCAGCTTTTAACATAGGTTTTTGTCCACTATGTCCACCGTCTAATCTAATTTTAATTTGCATTTCTTTGTTTTCTTTTTTAACAATACCTCTTTCGATTTGTCTTTCTACACACGCTGTTATAAGTTGTTTTCTAGTCATAATTTGTTCGCTCCTTTTTCTTTTCTTGTTTTCTGTTTCATTTGTTGATTTTATTATATACTGACGTGTAATATTTATCAAGACGGAATAATATACAAAAAATAGGCACGTAAGTATATACTATATTGTGCAATCTATATACTGACGTGTATAAAATATACTTTCTATAAAAAATTATTTATATACTTGCGTATATAATATAATTACTATATAATATAAAATATGGAGGTGTTATTTATATGGCTAATACAGAAGCAAATAAAAGCAGTAGAACCAAAAGTAAAATAAAATATAATGCTCGAAATTATGAAAGATTATATATACAAGTAAAGACAGGCGAAAAAGATAAAATTAAAGCATTTGCAGAAAATAACGGTGAAAGTATTAATGGATTTATCAATAGAGTAATTAAAGAAGCGATGGAAAGAGATAACAACCAAACTACAACACAATAAAAAAAGCCCTGCATAATGCAAGGCTTTTTTTATTTAACTAAATTGCTCAAAATATTGTTCAGCTTGTTCTTGTGTTAATTGAAATCTTTTTTGTAACTTTGACACTATCTTTTCTTTTGTAAAACCTTCTTCTAAATTATCTAATATCAATGTCTTAATACCACCTTGTTGAAGTCCTTCTTGAAGTCCTTCTTGAAGTCCTTCTCGTCTACTATCTTCCGCTTTTACTCTACAATAATCTTCAAATGTAAAATCTTTTTGTACCATAGTTTTAAACTCCTCTCTATCCAAGTAATCAAGCAAATAACTTTTTTTTCTACAATCCTCTATCGCCTTAGTCATTGCTATTCTTCTTCTAGCATTATCATCAATAATACTAAACTTTAATTTTTTATCATACATTTCATATTGTTGTATAATATAACTATATCCCGCTAATGTGTTTGATTGCTGTATTTGTTGTGTACTTAATTTATTATAATGAATATCTATATTTTTAACACGAACTTGTAAAAATATATCATCTGAAAATGATGTTACAGCTTCAAAATTTTTATTATGTTCTGTAAATAATTCTTGATTATTTATATCATTTTTACCAATGTATAAAACATAAAATTCGGGCTTAGGTACTTTCAATATAGTGCTTGAGTATATTTTATCTTTAAAACCATTTTTATTTTCATCATCTGCACCATAGTTTTCATTATAAAACCTTTGTATTAAATTTGTATAATATACAAGACATCTTATTGTCATGTTGCTACATTTGCTAGACTGTTGCTCAAAGAGTATAACAACACTATTATCTTTTGTTCTAAAAGATACATCATTACACCAATCTGCAATTACTAAAGAGTCTAAATTTTCTAACTGTATATCATTTGGATTGACATACTTTTCTGTTATTGCTTTATACAAATTAGAAATTTCTTGTTCATTATTAAATAAATATTTGAATGAAGTATCTTTATATTTTTTATTATACTTCATTTCATTATTTTGATTAAAATAATCATCATTA
>CAMWQH010000093.1 GCA_947176435.1 uncultured Mycoplasmataceae bacterium | reverse complement strand
ATTATCATGGTTTTTTGATAATTCTAATAAGCGTGGAAATGTTTCTCTTTGGTTACCTTTATTAAAAGATTCACGTAATTCAATTTTAATTTTTTCAACATCATATATATGACAAGCATCTAAGTCTTTAAGCCTAATATTATTTAATTCAGATCCTTTAAAATCTGTATATGATTTATTTTCGTCAATGTATCCTCTATTTATAGCGGTAGAACGTCTAATTTTTGTTCTTGATAAATCAATAATTTGAATTAATCGTTCAATTTCGTTATTAGTCAAGTTTTTGTTTTTGGAAGTATCTAAGTTAATTTCTCCAACCAATTGCTCATATATTACATCAATAATTTGCTCAAATTTATATCTTTCTTTAATTTTTGAACAACAAGTTAGATATGTATATTTTCCTTTCCAAGGATATTGCTCAAATTCTTTAACTACATCGTCACCTCATTTATTATTCGATTCTTGATAACCTTTAACTTTTTTTATATAAGCAATTCCAATAGGCGAAGAAATTTCTGCGTGATTAGTCCTAAATTGTTTTATTCCTATAATTTGATGTTTTTTAATTTGTCTAAATATAGTTTGATTATATTCATCTATTAAACACACAAATAATGTGTATCCTAAATTTCGTTCATAATAAATTGATGAATTAACACTTCGCTTCATTGCGTTTATTAATGCATTTACAAACACCATATTGAAGTCGTTAAATATTAATTCTCACATTGAAGAAGAAATGTCAAGAGTCAAGTTATCTGCTATTTTATCTTCATCACTATAAAAAATAAAAGAGAGAGAACTACCTTCTTGCAAATATTGCTTAATTGTACTACGTCCTGCAAATTTATCTTTTTTTGTAATTGGAGTTACATTTTTGTTGTTAATATTGATCGTGTATCTTTCTTCGTCTATACCAAATACTTTTTTCAAAGTTAAAGTTGTTGGTAAATTTACATTAGCAAAATTACAAGACTTTATATTATTAGTTAACCGCATATATGATTTGTAAAAGTCAGTACCAATATGCCATAGTTGAGCTCCAATTGATTTATATCTATCAAGTATTGCTTGAATTTTTTCTATTAATGTCATGCTATTTATAAAATATGTACAATTTGGGTAACCATATCTTTTATTAATTTTTCAGGAATGCTTGATCTTTTTGAGTAGTCTCCTCTAGCCATATGATCTTTGTTTCCTTTAATTTTTTTATTTTTCAAATTTAACCTAATATTTGATTTAAAAATTGTAGGTTTTGCCGAAAACGAAGAGTCATAAGACGAGTAATAAGTAGAATTTTCATATCCTTTAAAGTTTCAATGATATTTTTGAAAATCTCATGTTTTAGAAGTTTTTGGGTTTTCAATAACTCAAATTTTAGGTTTGAAATGTTGAATTATTCTAATGGTTCCTCCAATTGTTGATTCACCAACAATTCTACTAATTTCTTTTTGAAGAAAATGTCTAGTTTTGACTTTATGGCACTTCTTGTTGTATTCATCATAATATTTTGAATTTTTAACAATTCATTCGCCTTTTTCGTTAATAGATCTAAACATTCTACCACCGCAATCGGCACCACTTCAACTTTCACATGGTGGAGAAGCTAAAATAATGTCAGGTTTAGGCAATTCGTTTAATTGGTTAATTAAGCTAAAATTAGACAACGAAAGATCAGTTCGTTTATAAAAATAATTTTTCTTTTCTTTAAACTTAACATCATTTATTCCAATAGAATAAACATCAAATTTTCCATCAAAATATTGTTTTATTGCTTTTTTATATGAAGAAAACGCATCGTCATACAATGCTCAAATTACCTTCTTTTTATTAGAAGATCTTTTGCTCTCTCTCTCTCTCTCTCTCTCTTGAGAGGCTAATTTATTAATTTTGGGCATTAATGATAAAGAAATATTTTATTTATTATAGTCAGTGAAAAATAAAAATACCAGAGGTATTAATAAATTATTAAATACTTTATTAATTAATGTATACTGTAACTGATATATGAGTGACAACAACTTTGATTTAGAACATCTTTTTAAATATGTTTTAAAAAAATATAGAGAAGATACATCTGGTAAAGTTAATAAAAATACAGATATTTATGATTATGTTGTTAGAAAAATACCATCACTAATTTCGAAGAAATTAAATGATAAAAATATAAAAGTTGATGGATCTATAGGCAAAGGTAATAGGACAAGTTTTCCATGAGTAGCAATTTTAGATAGAACTCACACAGAAACCGAACAAGAAGGTATATACATGTGCTATTTATTTAAGAAAGAC
This sequence comes from uncultured Mycoplasmataceae bacterium, assembly GCA_947176435.1. Taxonomy (GTDB): domain Bacteria; phylum Bacillota_I; class Bacilli_A; order Mycoplasmatales; family Mycoplasmoidaceae; genus Malacoplasma_A. Next base: position 1,140 of record CAMWQH010000093.1, on the reverse strand, counting down.
ATGTCAGGATTCTATTTGACACTAACGCAAGGTGTTACTAACTTTGAGAAATTTGGCAAAAGAAAAAGCGAAGTATTAAACGAAGTTACAAAATACTATCAAGATGAAATTGATAGTAAAGATTTTGAAACTTCTCAAATTTCTTTAGGAGCTAGAAAAGGCGAAATAGGTCATAAGTATGAAAGAGCTACGATTTTATCTAAAATGTACAATTTATCTAATTGAAACGAAGATAATTAGAAAAAGATTTAAATAATATGTTTGATATTTATAAAGACCTTATTAAATGTTTTGATGTATACAAATATGATGAAATAATCGAAAGAATTCTACATACAAATCCTTACATAAATGGATCGGAAGCCTTACAAAAATCAAAAGAAATTTTTGATACAAATGGCATTGACTTTAATGAATTTGATAAAGAATTAATGGAAGTGCAACCAAAATTAGAAAGAAATACTAAACTAAAGAGAATTACAAATATTATTCCAAAGAAAATTGATTACTTTAAACGGGCCCAGCAAGATGCTATCAACGGTTCTAAAGGTGAATTACTTTGCATAAAATACGAGCAAAAAAAGTTGCAAAATTTAGGTAGACCAGATTTGGCTAAAGAAGTAAAACAAATATCTGAAATTTCAGACAAATATGGTTACGATATTCTTTCGTATGATGTTGATGAAAGCGGAAGAGAACATGAAATATTTATTGAAGTAAAAACAACAAAAAACAAAACTGATACTGAGTTCTTTATAAGTAAAAACGAAGTTGAGCAATCAAAAAAATATAAAAATAAATATTGTCTATTTAGAATATACGATTTAAAAGGTGAACAGCCAAAATTTTATAAAGCATACGGAGAGATAGAAGAAAATTTTATAATTGATCCTTTTACTTTTATCGCTAGATATAAAACTACATAAAATAGATTTTTTTAAATTTAAACCTATATTTATTATTAATCACAAAGTCAAGCATTGGGTAAAATTCATCTGGTAAATTGGTTCCAAGATAAATTACGAGATTATAGTAATCACATTTTACATATTTATTAATTGAGTAGTTATGTTTTGTAATTAACCTAATTGCTTCTCCAAAGAAATCTTCAAATTTTGCCTTCTTTAGATCTTCTTCATA
>CAMWQH010000092.1 GCA_947176435.1 uncultured Mycoplasmataceae bacterium | reverse complement strand
CTTAAGCATCATAGTCAAATTCTTGAACGTCACGAACAAATTCTTAAGCATCATACTCAAATTCTTAAACGTCATGATCAAATTCTTGAACATAATAATCTAAATAGTTAACACAGTTATGGTTCTAAAAAGTTGAGACAATAAAAAAATAACAATTCATGAATGATTAAATGTTAAAAAACCTAGAGGTATTGTACAAATCATTCATGGGATGGTTGAGCACGCAGCAAGATATGACAGATTTGCTAAGTTTTTAAATTCAAAAGGATATTTAGTAGTAGCAGATGACCATCGAGGTCACGGAAACACAGATAAGAACACATTAGGTTATTGCAAAGGTGATATGTTTGCAGATACTGTAAAAGATGAAGGATTTATTACTGACTACTATAAGCAAAAATATCCTAAATTTAAATACTTTGTATTTGGTTTTTCATATGGTTCATTTTTAACACAAAGTTATATTGGTAAATTTGGTAATAAAATTGATGGGGTAGTAATTGGTGGAAGCAATTACAAAAAAGACTTTGAAGTATATTTAGGTTCTTTTGTTTGTTTATTCAATAACAAGAAAAAACCGGCTAAACTAATTGAAAAACTTTCTTTTGGAGCATATGCTAAAAACTTTGATGAAGGTGAATGATTAAGTGTTGATCAAGAAAACAACAAACGTTATCACACAGATCCATATTGTAGTTTTACTTGCTCATATAGATTTTATGCTGATTTCTTTAGAGGTCTAAGAAAACTATATACAAGAAAATACAAGAAATCTCTTAATAAGGATTTACCTATTTTATTAATATCAGGTAAAGATGACCCAGTAGGTAATATGGGTAAAGGAGTAAAGAAATTATTTAATTTCTATAAAAATAAAGCTAAAGTTAAACATCTTTCTTTAGTTCTATTTCCACATAGTAGGCATGAGTTCTTGAACGAAATGCCTGAAGCATTAGACAGGTATAAAATATTATTGAATTTTTTTAATAAACATTAATTAATATAATTAATCTAATGCATCTGTAGCTCAGTTGGATAGAGCACAAGTTTCCTAAACCTGGGGTCGGGGGTTCGAATCCCTCTAGGTGCGCCAAATAAAATATAACCTAGTCAAAGACTAGGTTTTTTAATACAATTTTTGAAATAATTTTGAACTTTTTTATGATAAAAAAGAGAGTTTTCTTGTGCCTCTATTTTTCTAATTTGGTAGTAAGATTAATCTACTATGAAAATAGGAGTTTATAATATATATGAAGAGAGAATATAAATATTCAAATCTTAAGCAAGAAACTAATACATCAGGAAAAGTCATGTTAGAACCATCTAAGAAAACAAAGAGAAGAAAACCAAGAGTTAAACCCCCAAAAGTTTCTCTTCGCGATGTTGTAATGGACACTCGCAATCTTTTGCTTCAATTTATGAATAAACAAGAAGAGTTTAATAAACGTCAAGATGAACGTTGAGAACGTCAAGAAAAATTTAATAAACGTCAAGAACAATTTAATCAAATGGTTTTTGATCAATTTAAAAAACACAAATGAATTAAATAATCTTAAAAAAATTATATAAATCATAAGGGGGTATAAGAATATGGCTAATAATTCAAAAACTTGAAGAAATTCTAAAGGAAATTCTTGAATAAAGGATTCTAATAACACTATTAGAAATTCTAATGGTGATGCTTGAACTAAAAATAATAATAGTTATTTCGGTCTAGATGGTTCTAGTTGAACTAGATTAAACGAAGGAACTTGAATAAATTCTGAAGGAAAAACTATTACTAAACTAAACAAAGGTTCATATGTTAGTTCCGCTAGTAATACCTATACTAAATCCGGGAGTACAATTTTCGGATCAGATGGTAATTCTTTCACTTGTACGGATGATGGCAATGAAGAAAATGAGTGGTAATGAATTTAGTTTGTTAAAATAAATGTGGATGAATAATCATCCACTCCGAGCCCTCGGCGGCTCATTCCTAGTGAAATAAACGCAGCTTGCCTGCTTATTATAAAAAAGGTATTATTTGATCTATATATTTTTTTAATAAAATAATTGTAACTATAACCAAAAATGGTTATAGTTAAAAAACTAAGAAATATTATGATTAGGAACACCAAATAAATATTAGAATTTATATTAAATAAGATTCCTTTTTCTAAATATTCATTAGCTAAAAGATTAAATATTTCTTATACTAGCCTTTTAAAGTACCTCTCTGGCAAAAATGAGGGCAATTTTTCTGATGTATTAGATTGATTAGAAAATTTACATTTAGTTTTTAAACTACTACATTGGACGAAGATTTATCAAAACTTGATAAATCAACATGTCGCAGTGTCTTTAGTTCATTAGAAGATTCTGATATCTGAACTAAAGAAAGTATGAAAGACGAACTTAATGAAGGTCACTCGCTAGCTTGATTACACTTGATTACATAAATCATGGTAATTAATGATAAAAATGCTTGTTATATTAATTATTCTCTAAAATCTTTATTAACTTCTTAAATCTAATATTAAAAATATAGCCTACTATAGTAGCTGCTAATGAAAGTGATGGTCAGAAGCTAATATAGTCAAAAGGATTATGATTAACTACTAATGTAATTAATGTTCCAGTAGATGTTAATAGAGAGATAGTATGAGTAATTAAACATACTATTACTATCTTTTGCAAATGTTTTTGTTTAGCGTCAAGATTATTCTTATATTCTCTAACACATTTATTTTCAAGACACTTTCAATCTTTTGAATGAATGTTTTTTCTAGTCACTAATCAAACAAAAACCATTCATTCAAAAACATCGATGATAAAAGTAACGATTGGTAGAGTAACTAATAGTCAATGAGGTATATTTTCTACCACATTAGGTATTGATAAGACAATAAAGATTACTAATGAAATAAATCCAGTAATTCTTAAACATTTTATTGTCTTATCAATATATTCTAATAATTTGGTATTAGATAGTTGTCTAAACATATTAAGATTATAAATCTTAATTAAGGCTATCTAAGCACATATACCGAAAGGAAATATAATATATATGGGTTAAGAAGAGGGTCTTTGTCCTACCTGTAACTTAACCCATAGTGTCGGTGTTTAGTTTTCATATATAAGTTATCCTTTCGGTATATGTTACTCCTATAACATCATAAACCTCCTTTCTGTTTATATAGTCAATCGTATAAACGTTCTTAAATAAAACCAAGGCAGTTAGGCCTTGGTTTTTTTAATTTCTAATTATTGGATCAATAATATTTGAAATTTTCTTTTTTAAATTATCTCTCATTTGTTCTGTTAATATTTCAGGTTTAATTTTTATGTTATTAATGTCTTCTCCAAAAAACATTTTTACCCATTTTTCTACTTCATGTCTATAGCACAATTTTCCATCATTATTGAATCAAATTTCTAATCGATCAAACATTTTATGACACAACGGATTCATAAACAAACAATTATCATGGTTTTTTGAT
>CAMWQH010000091.1 GCA_947176435.1 uncultured Mycoplasmataceae bacterium | reverse complement strand
GTTTTGCTCCATCCTATTTTTTAATATTTTATTTTTCTTATTATACTTATAATAATTAATTACTAAGTATATTAAAAAACCCTTATGGAAATTACAAGAGCAAGTGTTTTCGCGCCTAGAAAAAGAATTTTAAAAAAAGCAAAAGTTATTGCTAATCGAGTTGAAGAATACAAAGAGTATTTTAGAAAGATGCCAAACGACAAACTTTCTAACATGACAAATGTATTTTTAAAACGTTTAGAAAAAGGTGAAAATTTAAATGATATTATGGTTGAAGCGTTTGCAGTTGCACGTGAAGCAATTTATCGTGTTACTGGAATGTTTGCTTTCAAAGTTCAAATAATTGGTGCTATTGTAGCCCATTGAGGTGATTTTGCCGAAATGTATACAGGTGAAGGTAAAACTTTAACTGTTGTTATTGTTGCTTATTTAAATGCTCTTACTAAAAAAGGTGTGCATGTTGTTACTGTTAATGAATATCTAGTTCAGCGTGACGCAAAATTCTGCGCAGAATGTTTAAACCCATTAGGAATTACAGTTGGATACAATATTTCTTCTTTTCAACCAGCTCAAAAAAAGAAAATGTTCGCTTGTGATATTACTTACACAACAAACTCTGAATTAGGATTTGATTATCTTCGTGATAACATGGTAAGAAAATATGATGAAAAAGTAATTCGTGAACTCTTCTTTGCTATTGTCGATGAAGCTGACTCTGTATTAATTGACGAAGCAAGAACACCTTTAATTATTTCTGGTCAACCTAAAAAAGATGTTTCAATGTATGTACAGGTTGACGAATTTGTTAAAACACTAAAAAAAGATGATTACAAAATTGAACCAGAATCAAACTCAATTTCATTAACTGAAAAAGGTGCTGAAAAAATTCAAGAGCATTATAGAATTAAAAATTTATTTGATTTTCAAAACTCTGAATTACTTCATAAAGTAAAAAACGCCTTGATGGCTAATTTCGTTTTTCAAAATGGTGTAGAATATGTTGTTAAAGACAACAAGATAATGTTGGTTGATCACTTCACTGGTCGTATTCTTGAAGGTCGTAGTTACAATGCTGGTTTACAACAAGCAATCCAAGCTAAAGAATATGTAAAGATTGAACCAGAAAACGTGACTGTCGCTACAATTACATATCAATCTTTCTTTAGACAATACCAAAAAATTGCTGGTTTTTCTGGTACTGCTTTAACTGAAGAGGAAGAATTTTTAAAAATATATAACATGATTGTTGTTCCTATTCCGACAAACAAACCAGTTATTAGAAAAGACATGAATGATTATGTTTTTTCTAACAAAGTTAGTAAATGACACCATGTTGTAGCCGAAATAGAGCGTGTTCACAAAACAGGGCAACCAATTCTAGTTGGTACTGCATCAGTTGAAGATTCAGAAGAATTATCACATTATTTGAGAAATAAAGGTTTAAAATACGAATTGCTTAATGCTAAAAACAACGCTCGTGAAGCAGAAATCGTAAAAAACGCTGGCCAAAAAGGCGCAATTACAATTTCTACAAATATGGCTGGTCGTGGTACTGACATTAAGTTAGGTGAAGGCGTTGCAGCGCTTGGTGGTTTATATGTAATTGGTACTGAAAGGAATGAATCTAGACGTATTGACAATCAATTGAGAGGTCGTTCAGGACGTCAAGGTGATCCTGGTATTACTAGATTCTTTATTTCATTGGATGATACATTATTTAAACGTTTTGCAACTGAAAAATTTGACAAGGCAAATGACAAAATAATTGATGAAGATTATTATGACTCATGATTTTTTACCAAGTTATTAAATTCGACTCAAAAAAAAGTGGAAGGTTTAAATTTCGATACACGTAAAAACCTTATTGATTATGATAGTGTTTTGAGTAATCAAAGAGAACTTGTTTACACCCAAAGAGATCAAATGCTTTTGGGAAAAGAAAATCTTGAAATTTTAAAAGGAATGACAAACACTGTTGCTCATGATATTGCAAGATTGTATAAAAACCCTGACAATGAAGTTCACATTAATGCAAACAAAGTCGCTGAAATTATTAACACAAAAGTGTTTGGTGCTTCAATTATTACATATCATTTCTTTGAAAACAAAACTATTGAACAAGGTGAAAAAATTATCTTTGAAATCTTATGATTAAGTATTCAAAATAGAATCAAAATGTTGAAAGAAGATGTTGCTAAAAACATTATTCGTGATATCATGATTCAATGTTTGGACTTCCAATGAACAAACCATCTTGATAAGATTACTAAAATTCGTGAAGGTGTCCAATTACGTTCTCTTGAACAACGTTCTCCATTAAATATCTATGTAGAAGAAGCAGACTGAAATTTTAATAAAATGAAGAAAAATGTTGCTCATCAAGTGGTTATTTCTATCCACCGTATCTTCATTCCAAAAGTAAATGAACAATTGAGAGAAGAATTAACAAAAATACTTCCTAAATTAAATTTAACTTCTGAAGCTCTTGTAGAAAATCCTAAAGTTGATAATATTAAAATCGAAGAAGTTTTTGCTCAAAAACCTAACTTAAAAATTAACACAAAACCAAAATTACCAAAAGATGCCCCAAAACCTTCTAATGCTAAAGAAGAATTGTTAAAAAAGGTTTCTGAACAAAAAAAACAGCAATCTAAATAACATGGCTAAAAAAGCTTTAACTTTCTCAATAATTACTCCTGCTTATAATTCAGGAAAATATATTCAAAAATGCATTGATTCAGTTACTAACTCCGAATATGATCTATCAAAAATTGAACACATCATTATCAATGACGGATCAATAGATAACACTGAAGAAATTGTTTTAAAAAACAAAAAGAAATTTTCTCATATTAAATATTACAAAAAGCAAAACGGTAATTGGGGAAGTGTTGTTAATTTTGTTAAACATAATCATTTAGCACAAAATGAATATATTTTAATATTAGACTCTGACGACAGAATTACACCACAGGCATTAAAAATAGTAAATAAAAAATGCAAGAATTCTGATATTTTTTATGGTTCTTTTGTAATGACTAATTTTAAAAATAAATTTTTTACAGTTCAACCATATTATTATGTTTTTAAAAGAAATTTAACAATTACTAATAAGAAAAAGAAATCTGTAATTCACACTCCCTTATCTATTCCTTGTAATACATATTTTAAAAACAAATTATTTTATAAATCCATGGATTTAAAAGAGAAAACAAGTTATCAAGACGGAATGCTTTATGCTAATTTGTCGTTTTTAGCTAAAACAAGCCGTTTCACCACAGAATGTGTTGCTCAATATTGAAAATATAGGCCAGGAAACACAATGTCACAGTTTAATCAAGACAAAGCATTTAAATCCATAGTACCAAAATTTGAATATATTTTAAAAAACGGAAATTTTGAACCTGCAGTCTTACAGATTTTAGGCTCTCCAGAATTTAGAAAATATTTAAGAAAAAATAACTACAAATTCCATTTACAAGAGAAAGCTAAATTTCAATGATTGCCTTTTTACACTAAACCGTTTCTATGGATGCTATATGGGTTTTTTATTAAAAAG
>CAMWQH010000090.1 GCA_947176435.1 uncultured Mycoplasmataceae bacterium | reverse complement strand
CTTGATGTATCAATCTTTCAAGATTTAAAAAATACCAAATACAAAATATAAAATATACCGATAGAGACAAAATAGTCTATGTGGGTAGACTTGATAAATGTCAAAAAAACATTAATTTCCTTATTAAGCTTTCTAAATATTTAAATTATCAAATTTGTGTGTATGGAAAAGGAAGGTTGGAAAGAAAAATTAAAAAACAGAAAAATATGAAATATTGTGGAGTAGTAGATAATAAAAAAGTACAAAATGTTTTTTCTAAATATCTTTCATCAATATTGGTTTCTAATTTTGAAGGTGCTTCATTTAGTTCGATTGAATCGCTGTCTTCCTCAACACAATGTATTTTAAGAGATACTTTTTTATGTGCTAAAACATTAACAGAGAATAATACAGGGTTGTTGCTTGAAAGAAACCTTTCTCCAAAAAAATGTGCAAAAAAAATCAATTCTTATTTATCAAAATGTAACATAAAAGAACAATGCGATAAAGCTAAAACATTAGCCATTAAATACTACACAGATGATCAATTTGAAAAAAAATGAAGACAATTAATTAGACAATTCTAATTGTTTAATTCTTTTAAATTGTTTTCTATATGTAATTCTAAAAAAGAAAGACAACATTCTTTTTCAAACAGAATTGTTAATTTTCAAATTAACTAAATTTAAATCCTCTATGCCATATTTTTTTACTATTAAATACAAAAATTCCATTTTTGTTTTTGCATATATTATTTTTGATTGCTTGCCTTCTGGAATATTAAAAAACAATATAAATCCCATGGGTGCATACATCGAAGAAGCAACAATTTCTCTATTCTTCTTGGTTTCTAATAATTTATTTTGCTTGAATACATTTAATAAATAATCAATTTGTGCTAATATATCGTTTATTTGTTCAAAATTGTTTCCTTCAAGTTTAGAAGCAGAGTTCTTTCTTCTAAAGTAGAAATAAATTATTTTGTTGATAGTTAAAAATCTTTTTGCTTTAAAAAAAACAAATGGCATCAAACCTAAATCTTCAAATTTTTTAGCTCCATTTTCATTAAAAATCACTTTCAATGAATTTCAAAAAAATCTATTAATAAAACAACCTCAACAAAGTAATATATTCTTTTTAATATATTCAAAATTTGTTGTGTGTTTTCTAAAAGAAGAAGTTGGAAAAAATCTAATTTTAAAAGTTGGAAATTTTTCAAAAACAGTTCTAGCTTTACCAACTACTATGTCATAGTCTTTACCTTTTGTATACTTTAAAAGGTATTGACACGCTTTTTTGTTTATTCAATCATCAGAATCAAGAAAAAAGAAATATTCACCATGAGATACACTAATTAAAAAATTCCTATTAAATGCAATTCCTTTGTTTGTCGTATTTTTATATATTGATATTCTTTTGTCCTTTTTTTGAAACTTTTTCATTATTTTGAAAGTGTTGTCTGAACTATTATCGTCAACACATATAATCTCAATATTTTTATAAGTTTGCGAAATAGCGCTCTTTAAGCATCTTTCAATATACTTACCAGAGTTGTATGCACAAATTAATATCGAAACTTTTGGAACCATATTATTTATCAAGAAGTAACAGTTCTTTCCAAAGAACATTACTATATTTTATATCAATAGTCAGAATATGATAACCATTATTTAATAGTAACACTTTGTTTAAAGCAGATTCCTTTGGAATAATTTTTTCTATTGTTTTTTTGTTCTTAGAATAATAAAATTCTTTCTTCGTATCTATTAATAAAATAGGCGGTTGCAAATTTTTATTAAAATGATTAATTAGTGCTTTTCTTGCTTTTGCCATAGAAAACCATGCAGCAAGGTTTACTTTTGTATCTTGCATTTTGGTGCTAGAATACATTTTCCAAACTCTGATAAATATTTGATTGTCAGTCAATTGGTTAATTCCTTTTGGAATTGAATGGGTGTTTATGTTTGTTAACAAAGTAACAATATATTTTATCGCTAATTTAAAAGTATTATCTGCATTAACCTCATCTTGAGATTTTTTAGGATTTTTTAATTTTAATGGTGGATTAATCGCGATTACTTTATTTACAATGGCAGGATATTTCTTAGCTAATAATATTCCTAAATTTGCACCAAAAGATTCGCCTACTATGTAAAATTTTTCTAAATTCTTATTGTCCATTTTTATTTTAGAAATAATGGAACGTATTATTTTGATAAACCATTTTACACTTCTTTTAGCTCTAATATAACATTCCCCATGCCCTGGTAAATCAAATATGTAGTAACATGAATTTTTAAATTCTGGAATACTAAAAAATTTACATATGTCTTTAGTTCCGTTTGATATATTCAAATGAACAAAAATATTTTTTGTTTTTTGAATATCCCCATAAACAAGACCAGGAATTTCTCCTTGTTTGATAAAAATATTGTATTTATTAAAAGTCATATTATTTTATTCTCTTGGAATCTTTTACCGGTTTACTAAAGTGCTTTACTTGAATTACTGTTAATCATATAAAAGATGCAATCCCAACTAAAGAAGGTAAATATGAAGTAAAGAATCTGTTGATTAAAATTGAATTATTAACAACATTAGTTAAATCAATGATATCTTTTGGTAATTTTCCACAAACATTTAAGGTAGTTTTTAAAGTTCATTCTAATGAAACCTGAGATCCAGGCAATGGAATCATTTTGTTAGCTGTAACAGCAACATTAGCACAATTAAAAATACCTATAAAACTTAGTTTCTCTCCAACCGGCACAATTCACTGAATACAAGCAAACATAAAAGAATATGTAATAAATTCTACAATTATTTGAATAACAAAAACTAATGTAGTACACTTTCAATCTTTCAGTAATTTAACAGCTTCTCTTGACACTTGTTTTTGATTTAAATAACGTTCTTTTACTTGCTCATTTGTGTGATATTTTAAATGGAAAAACTTCTTAATTTTGTTAAACATTAATGACAATAAATAAGAAAGATTTTTTGAAAAACTAATTACACAAAAAAATACAATACTTAATGTGTCAATGCATAGCCCAATTACCATTAATCAGAAAACAGAAATCGCTTCAGTTCCAGCTGCAACAAAAGCATGGTATTGCATGGAAACAACTATAAATGAAGGAATAGTAATCATGACTTGCGCCGTTTGACAAATCATCCCATTAGAACACACCAAAACAAAAGATTTGGAATTTGAAACACCATGAGATTTTATCCAAAATAATGAATAAGGATCAGCAACAAGATTTGCAGGTGTTATTGTCCACAAAAAAACCATTGTAAAATCGTATAAAACATTTTGTAAAAAACTGGATTTAAAACCCATTCTCTTTAGTCTTGCAAGAATAGTCAACGAATTTAATAAAGGTCTTAAAAAAGCAAAAAATATTAAAAAAGTTAATAAAAACGGTTTTACATTTGCATTATGTGTAATATCGTTTCACAAACTAGATCAATCAGTTTTTAAAACACAAAGTATTGTTAAAGCAAAGAAACCGAAACTTAATAAAAAACCAATAACAAGAATAATAATTCTTTTTTTATTAAGAAATGATTCAGATTCTTGAATTTCTGAAAATTCTTTCTTCTTGTTTTGAACTGAAAAAAAAATGTACTAACAAGAATCATA
>CAMWQH010000089.1 GCA_947176435.1 uncultured Mycoplasmataceae bacterium | reverse complement strand
GGAGAATCATTTAAAAAAAGCATATTATCAATTTTTACAAGAGTTTGTTTTCTTGTAACACCTGGATAATTTTGAACAACAAGATTATTTTTGTTTAAAACAAAATTAATAAAAGAAGATTTGCCAATATTAGGTAAACCTAATACTAAAATGTTAAATTGTGGATTAATTAATCCTTTTTTCTTTTTAGATTCAATTTTAGGTTTAAGTACTTCTTTAATTTTGTTTAGTACTATTTGTCTATGAGATTTATTTTTTGTTGAAATATAAAGCAAATCATTTGATGAATTAATTTCAGCGATGTCGGATTTCACAGCAATTGTTAAAACTGGTAAATTAAAATCTTTTAGTAATTGTTTATTAGAAGAAATATTGATAGCTCTAGCATCAACTATTTCTATCAACATATCAAAATTATTTTTCTTTGATTTTAAATCTGATATGGCTTTAGCCATATGACCAGGGAATCAATTTATTTTTTCCATATTATTAAATTATTCTGCCGAACCTTGTTGGTAAACATTGATAGTTCCATCAATGTCATCAACTTTTGTAGCAACAACTAAACAGTTTTGATCAATATCACGAATGTGGTTAACTAATTTTGGTAGTTCGATATACATACAAATTGTTACTAACATTTCATGATCTTGAAGACTATAACCACCAATTGTTTTATATATTGTAAGAGGATGAGTATACTTGTGAGAATATAAATATTCTCTAATTTGTTTGATACTGTTAGAGAAAATTTCTACTTTAACATTTTTATTTAATGGGAAGAATCTATTTAAGAATGTTCCGAAAATAATGATACTTAAGAATGAAGCAAATAAATTTGCTGAAAAGAAAAATTCTCAACTTCAACATTCTGAATTAATAATTGCTCCTGAAAAATATGAACCAGTAGTAGCACCAATAATCATCGAAATACTATTAATGGTCACTAACATACCACTAATATTTTTATTTTTCTTAGTAGCATAAAAGATTGAAATGATATCTAAACCGGCAGAGCATGATCCAATAATATATAAAATTGCAAAATTAATTGACGATAAAAATCCATAAATTAATGCTGTTAAAAATAAGAAGAAGGATTTTATTGGATCGTGATCAACATCAAACAATTGTTTATTATCTGTTTCAAAATAAAACGGCATTACAAATACGTGATTTTTAGTCAAGATATTATTTGAGTCAGGAATTGTTCTACCAAAAATAAATATTTCACTAATTCCAGGAATTGAAGATAATCCAAATCCGGCACATGTATTTACAAGTAAATACACAAATGTTAATTTTGCAAACGTTTTACCAACTTTAAAATATGCAAAAATAAATATTGGGATATTAATCAGGAAATAAACAATTCAGAACAATAAGTTAAATGTTAAAGTAGCGGTTGCTTCGGTAATATTATTATGCGTCATGATAGTATATACAAGTCTTGAAAAACCTTGAATGATTGCAGACAACCCAGTGTTGTATAGACCGGTATTTTTAATCATGAATTGAACAATGATAGCCATACATACCCCTACAAGAGCAGCAGCTAGATATCTTTGTCATAGCTCAAGTTGATAAAGTTTTTTGAACTTTACACTACCACTTTTAACTTTAACATTATGGAACTTACCAACAGCAAAACTTTTATCATGAATATGATTATGTTTTGACTGTTTATCCTTATGTTTAGGAAAAACCTTCATTATCTCTTAGCAGATTTAATACGAGCAGATTTTCCAGAACGTTGTCTCATATATGAGATGTAAGCACGTCTTACTTTACCATGTTTTACAACATCAATCTTAACGATTAATGGAGAGTGGTAAGAAAAAGTTTCTTCAACACCTACACCGCTTGATTCTTTACGAATAGTGAATGATTTTGATAAACCTTTACCAGTAACTTTTAAAACAATACCGTCAAATCTTTGAACTCTTGTTTTGTTACCTTCAGTAACTTTTACGTGTACAGAAATTGTATCACCTGAACGGAATTCAGGAAGATCATCTCTCATCTGAGTTTTTTCTAATTGCTTTAGAATTTGTGTACTATTAATTTTTTTCATTATTTTTTCTCCTTTTTAGTTAATAAGTCTTTACGCATTTTTTTTGTTTTTTTAATTCTTTGTTGATTACGATATTCATTAATTTTTTGATGATTACCAGATAATAATACTTGTGGGACTTTATGTCCTTCAAAATCTATTGGTTTTGTATATACAGGATAATCTAATAGATTATCATCAAATGATTCCGTGTCTAATGAATCGTTAGAGATTACTCCTTTGATTGTTCGACTAATTGAATCTACTAAAACCATTGCAGGAATTTCTCCACCAGTTAATACATAGTCACCAATCGAAATAATTTCATCAACATAATGAATTATTCTTTCATCGAATCCTTCATAATGACCAGCAATTAAGATTAAATCTTGATATTTAGACAATTGCTTTACTTTTGATTGATTCAATTGTTTGCCTTGAGGCGATAACAATATTACATGTGATTTGTTTGTTTTATATTTTCTTAAACAATCAACAATTGGTTGCAATGTTAACACCATTCCGGCCCCACCACCATATTGATAGTCATCAACTTTCTTATGTTTATCTTTAGAAAATTCACGAAAATCAACAATATTAACTTTAATTTTCTTAGCTTTTATTGCTCTAGCAATAATAGATTCATTGATGAATCCATCAAACATTTTAGGAAATAAAGTTAAGATGGTTATACGCATTATTACTTATTTTCTTGTTTAGGTTCTTCTGCTTTATCAGCAGGGGCTTTAACTGCAGCTTTAGGTTTGCTTACAGTTTTTGTTTTTTTAGATTTCTTAGCTCTCTTAGTTTTTTTAGCAGGTTTCTTAGTCTTTAAGAATTCAGCTCAAACACCATTTGTCTTAAATAAGTTTAAGATAGTGTCAGTTGGTTGAGCACCATTTTTTAAGAAGTTAAGAGTTTGTTCACTGTTAATTACAGTTTTACCTGAAAATGGTTCATAAGTTCCTAATATTGCAATGAATCCACCGTCTCTTTTTGTTCTAGAGTCAGTAGCTACAATACGATAGAAAGGATCTTTATGTTTTCCAAGTCTTGTTAATCTAATCTTTACCAATGTAGTTTCCTCCTTTATAAATATTAGATTAGTTATTATATATAAAAAACAAAAACCATATCAAGTATTTTTACTTTATATGCATAAATAAAAAAAAGTAACCATTCGGTTACTTCTTCTCAGTTTTTTTAGTTGGTTCCTCAACTTTATGTTTAATTAATATAACTATTTTAAATAAGATAAATAAACATAAAAACAAGATTGCTAAGAACGTGAAAATAGAAAGAGTTCCTATGCCAATTGGATTAGTTGCCATCAATAAGAAACCAAAAATTTGATCAAATATTCCTATTATTGCAAAAGCAATTAATAGAAACACATAGGCAAAATAACAAACGTTTTTTATAATGGCTGATTGTTTAACAGATAATTTTTTCATATTTTTATTATATAAATATTAAACTTTTGTTAGACAAAAAAGATACTTTTCTTGTGCCTCTATTTTTGCAATTTAGTGTTATTATTTTCAAATGATAAATTATGGAAATAACTAAACAGAAT
>CAMWQH010000088.1 GCA_947176435.1 uncultured Mycoplasmataceae bacterium | reverse complement strand
TTTTCAACGAAATTGCAAAAAATGACAAAAAAATGCACTTCAATGTGCATTTGTTTTTTATCTATCTTTAAATTGAGTTTTTGCTCTTCTTAATTGATCTGTAATTTTGTCAGCACATGAATTAATCGCTGTAATTACATCATATTCGTTAGCTTCCGCTCTAATTACACCCTTAGTTTTTACTGAAACATTCATTCTAGCTGTAAATTTGTTTTGTTTAGAATAATAAACTATTTCTGCTTTTGCTTCAGGTAAAACAAAGTGAAATACTTCAAAACCATCCATTTTTTCTTGAATATGAGCTAAAATAGCATCACTTTTAGTACAATCTTTTCATCTAACTGTAAAATTCATTTTGTTTCTCCTTATTTGTATAACATATCTTTTGCTACTTTTTTAGCCATAGCAGGGCTGATTAGATCATTAACTACTTTAAAAGCAAATTCGAAAGCACTTCCAGGACCATTTGCAGTAATAAATTGTTTAGAAGCAACAATAGGTTGCTTTACATACGACGATTTGAAAGAAGACTCGCAACCTGGGTAGCAAGTAGCTTTAACGCCTTTTAACATTCCTAATTCCCCATAAATTTTAGGAGCAGCACACATTGCTAAAAATTTAATTTTTGGGTTATTAGCATTTGCTCTTAAAAACTTAATAAGTTTTGGGGCGTAAGTTGAATTTAATTGTTCAACTCCTTTTGATCCACCAGGTAAATATATTGCATTATATTTACTTAAGTTTTCTGCACTTAATACTTCTTGACATGATACTTTAACCCCGTTAGAAAGTACTACATTTTTCTTTTTGTGTATAGAAATTAATTTTGTAATTATTCCGGCACGATTTCAAATGTCGGTAGGTACAACAAGTTCAATATCTTCAGTACCATTAGCTACGATTATTCCAATTTTTACCATATATTTATATTATAAAAGCTAGTTTGATTTTTTACAAACTATTACAAGAGCGGGGACAATTACCCTTTCATGTAACTTATAACCTTTTTTAATTACTTTCATTACATGATTATCATTAATTTCATCAGAATGTTGTGTTTCGAAACATTCCATTTGGTTGGGATTAAATTCTCCACCTATTTTAACATTTATTTCTGCTACATTAATGTCTGATAGAAGACCTTTTAACATAGTTAAGAACATGTTAAATCCTTTTTGATAATTTAATATTTTAGGGTCATTAGGAGTATGTGAAAGAGCTAACTCAAATTGATTAACTACGTTAATAATTTGTATGGCTACTTTTTCTAGAGCAAATTTAGATTTGTTATTAAATTCTTCGGTTAGTTTTTGTTTGATTTCATTAGTTTTTTGGTCTATTAATTCAGAAGCTTGTTTTGCTTTTTCGGTAACTTTTTTAACATATTCTTCATTAATTTGTTGAATTTGTTTTTCATATGAAGTTAATTTGTGCTTTAATTCATCATTTTCTTTAGTTAAAGAACTTAAAGATTGTTCTAGTTGATCAATTTTAAGATCTTTCGGATCTTTTTGATTTTTTGTTTGTTCTACTTTTGGTTCTTTTTTATCTTTATTTTTACTCATGATCTAACTCCTTTTTAATATCTTTATAAAATTTTTCTACTTGAGGATTATCAATGTTTGATAATTCTTTAATTTTCTTTAGTTGGTCTTGAGAATATTTGTTTGGTTTTGCATAAACGATTGTTGCAACTAAATCCCCTGAAGAATGACCAAATAATCCTTTTTTGTTAGATTTAATTCCAAAACCTGAAATAATTATTTGGTCTCCATTAGCTGTATGGGGTTTTATTTCAATATCTTTGGTTCCATATGGAGTAGGAATTGTAATAGTCCCACCAGCAATTGCTTTTAAAGGATCAACTAATACTTCAGTATAAATATCGTTTTTTTGGCGTTCAAATATTTTACTTTCTTCTACAAAAATAGTTACATAAAGGTTACCTGTTCTATTCTTAATAGAGTTACCTTTACCTTCAAATACTAATGTTTCACCATTTTTAATGCCTGGTGCTATATCAAATTCAATTTGAATTTCACTCTCAAGATATTTTGCTCCACCACATGTTTTACAAGGTTTGTGAATTATTTTACCAGCACCGTGACATTTTGGACAAACACCTTGTGACTGCATTACACCAAACATAGTTCTTTGTTGTTTTACAACAACTCCAGAACCTTTACACATGTCACAAACTTCTAATGAACCTGGTTCATTTGATGCCCCAGTCCCATTACATTCAGGACAAGTTTTTTTGATTTTTAACTTAATTTTTTTATGAACTCCTAAAACTGATTCAAGAAAAGTAATACCAAATCTTGCTCTAATGTCCAAATCATATAACTGTTCTTCTTGAGGATGTGCTCTAGAACTTCTTCTAGATCTTCCAGAACCGCCAAAAAAATTATCAAATATTCCATCAAATGGACTTCCGCCTTCCCCACCAAAACTAAAGTGAACTCCTCCACCGTTTTTTGAACCACTAAAAAACTCGTTAAATATATCAAATGGGTTTGCACCACTAAATCCTTGGTTATTTAATCCTTCAAAACCAAATTGATCATATGTTTGTCTTTTCTTTTCATCACTTAAGACTTCATATGCTTCATTAATTTCTTTAAATTTTTGTTCAGCATCAGGGGCTTTGTTACGATCAGGATGATATTTCATCGCTAGTTTTCTAAAAGCACGTTTAATCTCGTCTTGAGAAGCACTTTTAGATATCCCTAATACTTCATAATAATCTCTTTTATTACTAGCCATAATAAATTATATTATTTATTATAACAATAAATTAGCAATCTATTTAATAAAGTGCTAAATTTAATGATTACACTTTATTATTTCATTGATCAATCTATGCAATCTACTCTTTAACAAGAAATAAAATATTCAGCAAAACTAGATATTAGCATAGTTTTGCATTCTAAAGATTTAAAACAAATTCCGATATTTTATTATTTTTTAAAAAATTGAATATGTATAATGCCTCAAAAAATTAATTTTAAATTAATTTTCTGGTTCTCAACTGCTTCAGGCGCTTGGTGAATAATTGCTATTTGATTTTATTCATTCAAGTAGTTCTTGTGAAGTAATTTCAGAATTCAAAGATTTAACTTTCCCTGAACTTGATATTTCATCAAATATTCCACGTTGAATAGTTGTACTAGTATCATAATTATTGGGAAAATTTCAGACAATATATTCTAATGATGAAGAACCTCAAAAAATATTAGAATTGATTGTAGTTAAACTATTTGGTAATGTCACAGAATTTAATGATTTGCAGTCACCAAAAGCACGACTATTAATTTCTTCAAACCCATTTGGTAATGTTATAGAAGTTAATGATGAACAATTGTAAAAAGCAAAAGATTTAATTGTGGTTAGACTACTTGGGAAAATTGCAAAAGATAATGACATACAATCTTGAAAAGCAAAAATATCAATCGTTTTTAAATTAATTGGAAATGACATAGTGGTTAAATTAGAACAACTATAAAAAGTAAATGGATTAATTGTAGTTAATCAACTACAATTTGATAAATCAACAGAAGTTAATTTTGAACAATTAGAAAAAGCACCGTCACTAATAGTAGTTAAAGTACTTGGGAATGTTACAGAGGTTAGTGATGAGCAATATATAAATCTTTCTTCACCGAT
>CAMWQH010000087.1 GCA_947176435.1 uncultured Mycoplasmataceae bacterium | reverse complement strand
ATTTCATGTGACATTTATATTAACAACACTTTTTATGAATCTTTTAGAGGAAGTGGTTTACTTATTTCAACAAAAACAGGATCAACAGGATTTTGTAAATCTGCTTTAGGATCAATTATCTTTCCGACTGTTGATGCTTACGAATTAGTTGAATTATTTCCTACATTACATGCAAAGAAAAATTCTATTAATTCACCAATTGTACTAAGTACAAAATCAAAAATTACTATTAAAAATATTTCATCAAACTATAGTAATTCTCTTATTACAGATGGTATTGAAAAAACTTGTTTATCTAATAAAGACTCCTTAACTATTGAAATCATTAAACCTAAATTTAAACTTTTATTCACTAAAAATGAATCTGAATACATTAAAAAATTACAAGAAACATTCATAAAAGGGTAATTATGAAAAAAGGCAAATACATTTTATTATCAATCATTACATTAGGCGTTTTTCATTTTTGCACTAAATCTAAAGCAAAAAAGAGAGTAGGTAATACAAACACTAGCCTATCTGTTTCAAAAACATCAGGAATTGATGTAGAAGCATTTATAAATGATATTGGTGGTAAAGACAACATCACTTCTTGTGAATCGACAATATCAACTTTAAAAATTACATTTAAAGATATTAAAAAAATTTCTAATATTGAAAAAATCAAAAAAACTTACAAAATAAAGGGTTGTATTAAAACAAATAATAAAATAACTTTTTTATTCGGAGATAATTCTCAAGCTATTGAAAAAGAAATTAATAACAAATAAAAAAACCACCATTAATTGGTGGACTTTTTTATCTTTTAGATTTTCTTTCAATTGTAGCTACGATGTAATCCTTATTCTTTAAATAAGTGTCTGGCATTGGCTTATTGTAGTATTCTTTTTTACGGTTTCAAGAGTTATTTCTGTATTCGTTTCATTCAGATTCGCTCATAGCCTTAATTTTTTCAGGGTTAAGAGTTTTAACTCTTCTTTTGTTTCTTTCTAATCAAGCAACAAACTGATCTTTGTTTTTTAAATAAGTTTCAGGCATTGGTTTATCATAATAAGCCTTCTTGTTATTTCAAGAGTTATTTCTAAATTTATTTCATTCAGCGTCACTCATTGATCTTATTTGGTCAGCTGTTAACATTTTGTTTTTTTCCATGATATTTTCCTATTCATTTAATATATAAATATTATATAAAATAAATAGTTATTCTTACTAAAATAAAAATATATGCAATCATTATTAGAACTATACAAAATAGGTCATGGACCAAGCAGCTCCCACACTATGGGACCATCAAAACTTTCGGGAATTTTCAAAGAAAAATTTCCTAAAGCTGATAAAATTAAAGTTATTTTATATGGATCACTTGCTTTAACCGGGAAAGGACATTTAACAGATGTAGCAATTAGTGACGTTTTAAAACCGGTTAAACACGAAATCATCTTCGATGCTAAAACAAAGGTTAGTCACCCAAATACTGTTGATTTTATAGGATATAAAAATGGTAAAGAAATCGGTAGAATGCGAGGAATTTCTATTGGTGGTGGTTCAGTTAAAGTTGAAGGAATGCCAATTAAACAAGTTAAAGAATGTTATAAATTTAACTTCTTTAAACATGTTTATAAATATTGCAAACAAAACAAAATTGATTTATATGACTATGTCATAAAGTTTGAAGGTAAGGAAATTATTAGTCATCTTAAAAAAGTATGAAAAGCAATGCAAGAATCTATTGAATTAGGTTTAAAGCAAAAAGGTAAATTACCAGGTAAAATCGGTCTTGAAAGAAGAGCATACATAATGTATCACAACAAAGATACAAAAATTAATAAGATGTTCTTGGGTACACCATCACTTAAACATTTATACGCTTATGCGTTTGCATGCAATGAAACAAATGCTTCTGGGGGAGTGGTAGTTACCGCTCCTACTTGTGGGGCTTGTGGAACAATCCCTGCAGTAATGTATTATGCTAAAAAAGATTTAGGTTTTAAAGACGAACAAATTATTAAAGCTTTAGCAGTTGCCGGAATTATCGGTAACTTCTTCAAAAGAAATGGTTCAGTTGCTGGTGCTGAAGGTGGATGTCAAGCAGAAGTAGGAACTGCATGTGCTATGGCCGCAGCTGGTTTTGCTTATTTATTTGGTAATAATATTGATGTTATTCAACATGCTGCTAAAATCGCTATTACCCATCATTTTGGTTTAACTTGTGATCCAGTAATGGGTTATGTTCAAATCCCTTGTATTGAAAGAAATGCAACCGCTGCTCATAGAGCAATAGAAGCCGCGCAAATTGCTGCTATCAATAAAGATGAAAAAGACTTTTATGATTTAGATGATATTGTTAAAATTGCTTACATTACAGGAAAAGATTTAAATCCTTGCTATCGAGAAACTTCTACTGGTGGATTAGCTAAATACTTTAAACCAAAAAAATAAAAATACCACTAAACAGTGGCATTTAACGCTATTAATTACTAATTTTGTTTGTAATTTCAAAAAGTTGATAAACCTTTTCTTGCATAAATTCAAGCAATGTTTGTTAATCAAAAAATCCACAACCAGATTCGACTATTCCTCCATCTTCATTATTACCACAATCACAGAATGAAATAGAGTTGATGTTTTTTTTATACTAGTAACAAAAATTGTAAAAAATAATCATATTTAATATAATAAATAACAATTCAAAACAAAATTATGAGTAGAAAAGATCAAATTACAAACAAAAAAGCTATGAGTGGTAACTCAAGAAGTCACGCTTTGAATCATTCACGTAGACAATGGGGATTAAACCTTCAAACAGTTACAATTAAAGAAAACGGCAAAACTAAAAAAGTAAAAGTTTCTGCTAGAACTTTAAAGACATTAAGAAAAAACAACAAATTAGCATAAAATAAAATACACCAAATGGTGTATTTTTTTATTCGAACTAGACTGTAAAACCTATTTTACGCCACTTTTGAGTAAATATGGGGAAATGACACAAGTCATGACAAGTGGCATTAATAATTAAGAAATTGCAACAAGATCTATCAATTAAACAGCTTTATGAATATGAGTTAGCGAAGGGTTGAACTAATGCAATATCAAAGAGATTCTTTTGAACTAACACAAAAGAAAGAATCTTTAATTTAACAGGAAAAAAATTCACTTGCTTTATAAGTCCTAATACTACATCTTATAAAGATATATTAAAATACTATGTAGATATGGAATTAGAATTTAAAAAAGATCCTGCTCGTAGAAAATTTAGAAGACGCTGATAAAGAAGATTTAATAACTATCATAGAAATTCTTGAAGATGAACTAAAAAATCTAAAAGTGAGAAAATTAAGAAGCAACAAACAAAAGCTTTTTGCTTAATAATTAGAAAAATTGTTAAATATACAAAACTTTTAGAAAGAAAAACAGCATTTTATTTTGAAATAAATAGAAAAACTTATCACAACTACAAAAACGTTGTAGGACACGGTGATGTTTACAGAAAAGATTTCAAACATAATAATTGATATTACAAAAATTTAATATTAACTTTATTTGAGAAATATAAATGCACACAAGGACCATTCAAATTGTGAGGGATAGTTAATAAAAACGGAATAAATATTTCAATTCCAACTGTAAGAAGAATATTGAAAGATTCAAATTTATTTGTTTGTACATTGTCTAAAAAATATCAACCAAAAGAATTAAAAATACACAAATAA
>CAMWQH010000086.1 GCA_947176435.1 uncultured Mycoplasmataceae bacterium | reverse complement strand
ATATTAAGGTTTATATTTGAAATATCAATTTGCTGTGGCTTTAATGACAGGAATATAGAAACAATCCGCTCCTTATTTTGCAGCGGATATTGTTACTATTTTGCTTTAATGTTACGTGATGCTTTTCCTGACGGTTATATGGTATGGGCTAAACCTTATGGTCATATATGTTATATGTATAAAGAATTACCTTATGATATTGATGGAATTTATATGGGAGAAGGAACACTTGTTCCATATGAAGAATTAGGGGATACGCTAGAAGAGTTCAGACACCGTGGTCATGATGAAGATTTACGAAATGAAATCGAAGAATTTTGTAAAAAATATAATTGTGATAAAGAGTGGCTTTATGAAAAAATTTATGAATTTGTTCCAGATGAAAAGCCAATTGCAGGTGTAGCAATAAAATATTTTAGACAGTTTAGAGATTATTTTATGCAGTGGGAAGACCAGATGATTCATGACATAGTGCCAAAACGATAAACATTAAAAAGATGGAGATAAGAACATGATAATGAATACAAAACCATTTGATATAGGGAAAATGACAGGAAAAAATTTAAATGATGAAAAGCATAAAAGACAAATGTGGAATGAATTCTTTGAAAATATGTTATGGCATAACGAAGACGCAGACAGCGGCATCCTTGAATTTATATTTAATATCCAGATAAATTCTGGGATTGGGGCAGGCTCCGAAGCTATCAGAAAATTATTCTATGAAGACTATAGCTATTATTTTGCAGTTATCTTGAAAGAAGCATTTCCTGGAGGATATGTGGCATGGGTTAAACCATTTAATCATATCTGTTATGTTTATAAGAACATAGGGTATAACATAAGGGGCGTTATTGACGAAGAAATGCTAATGTTTCAAGAATATGAATTAGTTCCGATACAAGAGTTAAAATATGGTCTTGAATCTTTTATGCATAGGGGTTATGATGAAATCATTGAGGAAGAAATGGGAGAATTTGCCAATGAAAAGGGTATAAGTTACGCAGAATTATGCAGTAAAATCTATGAATGCATTCCAGACGATTTAAAGATACAACCAAAAAATATGTTTTTTGATGCAAAAAGGTTCTTTAAAGCGTATAAATACCAGATTTAACAGTTATATATCGCAGGATTGTCTGAAAATATTGACTTTCCTGCGATTGTTATATTATACTACAGAAAAAGAGCTTTTTACGCTCCAAATATGATAAAAATGACATAAATAGACGTATATAATACTATATAAGGAAGGAGTGGGACCAGTGAACACAAGTCCAGTTATTGTTAATGAAATTAGGCGGCTGAGCCAGGAAGAAGGCTTGAAGGACAGCGAGATTGCTGATATAATTAAATATAACAGAGTTAGCGTGCAGAGAATCAGGCAGGAAAACGGGATACCCGTATATAATAAAGACGTAAGGAAGGATAAGAAAGTAGGATGCCCGCAATGCGACCAGACTTATCTTATCCGCAGAAACGAAAAGCCTGGTATCTGCTGCCCAGATTGTGCGATTAAAGCTACCCAGGCTATTGAAGAACAGTATTGCAATAGTTAAGGTGGTGGTTTTATATGGGAAAAGGAAAAGCCGTTACAGAAACTCTTACTAATAAACTTAATAGGCTTATAGGAGAAGCGAAAAATAAATTTTCGGAAGAAGCTTTTGAAAATCTGCAAAAACGAATGCAAGGGGATATTGCTAATAATTATTATGGTTATCGTTCTAAAAATGTTTCTGTATTAGAAGATGCTATTAAAATGCATGATACCCTTAATTCTGTTGCAGGAAAAGAAGGCATAATAAAAGAAAAAGGCGGAGAATTTGCACAGCAGTTAGATAAGCTCAATAAAAACGGAAAAAATTATGCAGAATCCGTTAATGAGATTTACGAGGACATGATGGCTAATTCTGAAATCATTCAGAAAAGCTTAGATGATTTTGCGGAAAAATTTCGCAAAGATGAAAAAATAAAAAGCAAGAAAAAAAAATCTTCCAATCGTGAATACACAGAAGTCTGGAATTCAATGAGTAAAGACCAAAAAGACGCTTGGAAAGAAATGAAAAAGAAACAAAGAGCGTCATATGGTTCAGATAAGAAAAATAGCTATACTCCTGATTTTGAGGATAAAACTAATAGGAGTATGACAAGAGAGGAGTATAACCAAAAAAGAAGAGAAGAATGGTTAAAAACTTCAGAGGGTAAAAAATACACTAAAGAGCAAAGAATTAATGAAAGAAATAGAAGACAAGAAGAATACAATAGAAGAAGAGCAGAAGCCAATAAAGAAAGGGCAGAAAATAGTAGGCAACAAGCAGATGAATATAGAAGACAACAAAGACAAGAAGAAGTTGAAAATAGAGAAACTGGACTAATTCCAAAAATTGGTAATTGGTTATTTGGAAATAGTAAAGATGGAAGTAGTCTAATAGGTGGAAGGAATATCAGAAATAATGCAACATTTTCATTTGATCTTAAAGATAAAAAAGGAAAAATTGTTAAAAAAGTAGAAAACGCTAGTTTTTGGAATGCTAGAGAGTTAAATAATGAAAATTACGCAATAACAGGGCAAGGAAAATATTATTCAAAAAGTGAATAGCGACGAAATTTCGATAAAGTCAAAAGCGGAGCTATGTTTGATACAAATAAAGGCATTGATGGAATTGGTAAAACATTCTTTCAAGGTTTAGGATATGACGGTATCGAAGACTTTGCAAAACATAATCAGCTTATTACCGCAGGTGCTATTGCAGGAACGGGAGTTGGTGTTGCAGGAATAGCAAGCGCAATAGGTAATAGGGATGACGGGGGGTATTAATTGTGTCTTTATGGTATCCAATGCAAGTAATTGACCAGGAAACAAAAAAATTTATACTTGCCTGTCTTAATGATACTGAAATCAAAGCAGAATTAAGTAAACAGATAAGAGTAGAAATAGATAGCGAACGTTCAAAATATCGTGGACAAGTTCAGTCATATGAGTCTCTTACTTCAGGAAACGTAAATATGCAATCCAAAATGGCTGCTTCAGGTTATGATGTTTATGGCAGGACTATTCTTTCTGGTAATAATAGGGCTGAAAATAATAATACATACAGAAAAATGAAAAATAAGATTAAGTACGGTCGAGCGCCGCAACAAGGATATTATAACCGAGGAGCTTTCACAATTCAGTAAAGGAGGAAATAATGGGTGTTGCTAATACGATAAGTGAACTTATTAATGTAGATTTGAATAAAGTAACACAAGCTTTTTTAGATGGTGTTGCTAATAATGCAAAGCGATATGCTACTGAAGCCGTTACAGCAGGAAGAAGTAAAAATGCAAAAGAATTTATGGATGCTCTTGTAAGTTCTGGAGTTAAGACACAAGATGAAGTAAGTGAAATATTAAAAGGTTCAAGAAAAGAAATTATCGACAATGCGACCAATATTGCAGAAGATATTTCAAAAAAGGGATTTAGTAAAGATAAAGAAGTGCTTTCAAAAGCTGCTGATGAATTTTTATCTAAAAAAGATATGTATAACAAAGCTATGGAAGGCGGCATTAGTGATATCAATGCTTTTTTAGGTAAAGAAGGAGATAAAATCGGAGTTGGCACAAGAGTAAGCGGATTCTTTCAGGATGAAGAATATGGAGCTATCAGAAGGAACGTTGCAGGTTATGCAGGCGTAATGGGCGGATTAAGATTTCTTAGTGGCGGCAATCTTACTACAAATTCTAAAGGCGAACGGGAT
>CAMWQH010000085.1 GCA_947176435.1 uncultured Mycoplasmataceae bacterium | reverse complement strand
AACTTTAAAATCAAAAATGAATTATTTTTTGATTTATCGTTTGTTGACAAAAATCAAATTAAACATATTAACAAAAAATACAGAAAGGTAAACAACCAAACCGATGTTATTTCTTTTGCATTTTATGATTCTAAGAACACAGTTAAAAGTCCGTTGTTAGGTGAAATATTCATTTGTTTTGAAATAGCGCAAAAACAAGCAAAAGAAAATAACTGAAGTTTAATAGAAGAACTATGTTTTTTATTTATTCATGGAATTCTTCATCTTCTTCAATATGATCATCAAACAAAAAAAGAATATATAAAAATGATGAAAATTCAAAATAATATTTTGAAAGAAATAATAATTAAATAATAAAATAAGCATATGGCTACTAAAAAAGATAGATGAAGTTGATTTAAAAAATTTGGTTATGCATTCAGAGGATTATTTGCTTCTTTGAAAGAAGAATCTTCTTTAGTTGTACATTTTATTATTGCTACCATTGTAATAGTAGTTGGAATAATTCTTAATAAGTACATGACACCAGTTGATTGGTCAATTATTGTGATTTTAATTGCCATCATTATAGGAATGGAATTATTAAATACAGCAATTGAAAACATTGTGGACATAATAATGTTTGAATATAACGCAAAGGCTAAAAAAATCAAAGACATATCAGCAGCTGCAACACTTATTTTAACTCTTGCTTCCGTTGTTGTTGGCTTTATAATTTTTATTCCGAAAATAATTGAGTATTTCCATGGCTAACATTGTGAATGCTAAAAAATCTGGAGTGATTACTATTGTTGGTAAACCAAATGTTGGAAAATCAACACTTTTGAATACGATTTGTAACAAGAAAGTCTCTATTGTTTCATATAAACCACAAACTACAAGAAATCAAATTAAGACTTTATTTTCTAATGAAATGTTAGATATCACTTTTGTTGATACGCCGGGATTTCATTTTGCAAAAAACAAATTAGACCTTTTTTTAAATTCTGAAATTAAAAAGACTTTTAAATCTTGTGATTTAGTTTTATTTCTTGTTGATCCTACACGTCCTGTAGATGATGAAGATTTAGAGATAATTAAATTTATAAAATCTTATAAATTAGAAAAAATTATTTTAGTAATAACTAAATGTGATGTAGTTACTGAAGGATCAATTAAGAATCATATAAATTCAATTACTAAACATTTTACACCAATTGCAATATCAAAAGTTTCTTCTAAAAATAAGTCTTTTGAATTATTATTTAAAGTAATATATGAAAATCTTATTGGTTGTGAGCAATTAGAAGAAGTACATGATTCTGATAATTTTAATATTGCAGAAATCATTCGTGAGCAAATTTTACTAAATTGTAAAAAAGAAGTTCCATATGCTACAGGAATTTACATTGAGAAAACATCATTCGATGAATCAAAAAATATATTTAATATATTTGCTAATATTTTTGTCGAGAAATCTTCACAAAAACCAATATTGATTGGTAAAAACGGATCAATGATCAAAAAAATTGGTGTTAATGCTAGAAAAGAATTATTGAAAATATATGATTGTAAAATAAATTTGAAACTTTTTGTAAAAGTACAAACTGATTGAAGAAATAATCCAAAAGTTTTATCTTTATTAGGATATTCAAATAAATAATGGCTGAAACTATATTAAATGGTTATTTAATAAACAAAGTTGATTATCAAGTTTTTGATGAAGTATTAACAATACTTGGAGAAGATGGTAACAAATATTCATGTTTATCTTTAGGCAGCAGAAAAATAATGTCAAAAAATTCAAGAAATCTATTTTATGGTTCAAAAATAGAATTTCAATTTTTCCAAGCAAGAAATGAACAAAAAATGTCAAAATTTAAAAAAGCTATATTGCTCGAAGATTCGATATGAGAAATGCAATCCAATAAAAAGTTATTTGTTTTAAATGAAATCACTTCTTATATTCCTGCTTCAAATACTCTGTTTTCATATTATGAAAATAATTTAAGACAAATTAAATCTAACAAAGAAGATGATGACACTTTCATATTGAAGTTATTATCTGAGTTTTGTTCATATATTGGAATTTCTTTAGAAGTCAACAAATGCGTTAGATGTTCAAGTAAAGTTTTAAGTACAATTTCTTTTAGACACAGTGGAATGTTGTGTGAGAATTGCAGAAGAGATTTACACGTAAATGCATATGATATCAGGTTAAGTAAATTAATTCATCTGCTATTTAATAAAAAATATGACGACATTCATAATTACTATGATTTATTTTCATATGCTATTAAATGCATAAAACAATTTATTTTTGATACTGCTGGTATTAAATTATTCTCTTTGAAAGAATATTAAATATGATAAAATAATTTTATTATGCTCCGTTAGCTCAGTTGGTAGAGCAAATGACTCTTAATCATTGGGTCGTGGGTTCGAGTCCCTCACGGAGCACCATTAAAATTAGACGGTTGTCGTATAACCATTAACGGCAACTTTTTATTTATAATAAATACATATATGCCTGAGCTTCCTGAAGTACAAACCATAATAACAAATTTACTTAATCAAAAAATTGTTAATCACAAAATTGTTGGAGTAAATTTTTATAAAACAAAAATTTTAAAAAATTGTTCTCCTAAACAATTTGTTAATTTTTTAAAGGGAGAAAAGATATTAAACATTGAAAGAATTGGTAAATATATTATTTTTAAGCTTTCTAATAAAAAACAATTGGTAGTTCACTTAAGAATGGAAGGAAAATTGTTTTACGAATCAAATTTAAAAAAACCAGATCTTAGATTTTTGATGTTGTCTATTATTTTTGATAATAAATACCGTTTATCATACTATGATATGAGAATGTTTGGAACTTTTAATATTTATAAGAATGATGAATATTTACTATCTAAAGAAATTAAAAAAGTGGCAATAGATCCTCTAAATAAAGAATGTACAGGAAAATTTCTAGAACAAAAATGCAAAATAATTAATCGCGCAATTAAAACTGTTTTATTAGATCAAACAATAGTCTCAGGAATAGGGAATATTTATGTAGATGAAATATTATTTAAATCTAAAATTCACCCTTTAACGAAGCCAAAATATTTAAAATCTGAGCAATACGATTTAATTGCAAAAAATGCTAAATTAGTTTTAAAAGACGCAATTAAACATAAAGGAACCACAGTTGCTTCATATAAATTTGATCCTAATCATACTGGTGGTTATCAATCTCGTTTATTAGTTCATACAAAAGCAGGACAGCTTTGTCCTATATGTAAAACAATCATTAAAAAGATTAAAGTGAATGGTCGGGGAACATATTTTTGTCCTAATTGCCAAAAACAAGTAGGGAAATAATTATGCTAGTCTGTATTGCAGGTAAAAGCGGATGCGGAAAAACAACAGCAATTAAGTATATTAAAAAAATGGGTTTTAATACATGAGTGGCTGATGAGTATATTCACCAAATTTATAAAAAAAACAAAATAGGATATTTAAAGATAAAAAAAGCCTTTGGTAAAGAATATGTAAATTCAAAAGAAGTAGACAGAAAGAAATTAGGTTCTTTAGTTTTTACTAATAGTAAATATTTGAAAAAATTAAATAATATTACTCTTCCATTAATAAGAGATAAAATTATTGAATTAAAAAATAAAAAAGAGTTATTTTTTTGCGAATTAGCTATATATATTAATCACGAAAAATATTTTAAAAAATACTTTGTCGACTTATTTATTAATGCTAATGATAGAAAA
>CAMWQH010000084.1 GCA_947176435.1 uncultured Mycoplasmataceae bacterium | reverse complement strand
GAAAGGCAATACTGAAATGTTAAAAGAAGAACAAATAATGCAATTAATACAACATCACAATCTTTTTTTGCAAAATTTATATGGAAAAAGATTACATTTTTACAATGAAGATTTAACAGGATTTAATTTTTCGAAATTAAATTTACAATTTGCAGAATTCATAAATTGCAAATTAGATAATTGCGAATTTAAAAATTGTGAATTGTATGCTACTTCATTTAAAGGAAGTACAGGCTATAACATTCATTTTCAAGGAGCAAATTGTTGTCAAACGAATTTCCAAAATTGTAATTTTGACACCTGTAATTTCAAATCTGCAAAATTTAGTGAAATTTGTTATTTCGAGGGTGCAAATCTAACGAATTGCAGTTTTGATAACCTCGACAAAATTTTAGAAGTGAATAGAAAGGACTGATAACATTGAAAGACCCATTATTAGAAATCGGAACAGTAGTATCTCTTGTTAATGATGACTTTCAAAAGTCATTGCAGAAAGTTTTAATTATTGGCAAGAGAGGTTGTACTGAAGGTATAGCATATGACTATATCGGAGTAAATTTATATACTGGATTTGTACAAGCTGAGGAAGGTTCTCTATTATTCTTCAATTCTACAGAAATTCAAGAAATAGATTTACCAGAGCAATCGCAACCAGAACAGCCGTCACCAGAAGAAGGCGGTGATGTATTTTGAACAAAATTATACTAATGGGAAGGCTAGTAAAAGATGTTGATGTGCGTTACACACAATCTTCTGAGCCATTAACAGTAGCTCGTTATACATTAGCAGTAAAAAGAAATTTCAAAGCAAGCAATCAACCAGAAGTAGACTTTTTCAACTGTGTTGCTTTTGGTAAAACAGGCGATTTTGCCGAAAAATATTTACAAAAAGGCTTATTGATTTGTGTCATAGGCAGACTACAAAACAGAAGTTATACAGACAACGAAGGCAACAAAAAAAATGTCACTGAAGTAATTATTGAAGAACATCATTTTACAGGTGACAAAAAAAATAACACTACTGAAAGTAGTACAAACAATTTTGATGATGTAGTTTCATGGTAATCGTAAATAAAAAATAAAATAAAAAAAGGCCCATATTATCCCATGGGCGAGAGGAGCGTTTATAATGACAAATATCACTACAAACTTAAACTTTACATATATATTTTGCGGAAAGCATAATAAACCCGAACAATTTGTTATGCTCCCAAAGTTTGTACTGGATATGCGTATCAGCTGTAGGGCAAAACTGCTATACAGCTTTATGCTTGACCGTACAAAACTTTCTCTTGAAAATCACTGGTCTGATTCTCAAGGAAAAGTATATATTAAATTTTCTTTAATGTCAATACAGAAAATATTAGATTGCAGCAAAAATACTGCAACAAACGTACTTGAAGAATTAAAACATCATAAGCTAATTGAAGCAAAAAAAGATGAATTTGGGAAATGTAACAAAATTTTTGTAAAATATCCTGAGCAAAAAGAAGAACAAAAACCAGATGAAGAACCAAAAAAACAAGAGCACGACGAAACAAGTTATCTACAAGAGTCATTGGACAACGAAAGTTATCCACAGAAAAGTGAAAGTTATCAACAGGTTTACGATAGTCAAAATCAAAATATGCAAAATATAGGGGCATTGTCCCAAATTTTGACCCCATTATCCCAAATTTTGACTTCATTGTCCCAAATTTTGACCCCTAATCATACTAATATTAATCATATTAATATTAATAATCAATCTTCTATCTATAATAATACTAAAACAGATAAGTACAACGTAGATATGGATATGATTGAACAACAACAACAAGATTATGAAAATTATCAAAAATCTATCAAAGAAAATATTGACTATACCACATTAAAAGAAAAATATGATATTGATACTATAAACGATATTGTTGATACTATGTGTGATGTTATGATAAGTAATCACAAAACAACTAGAGTAAATGGACAAAATATATCTACTAAATTAGTTAAAAATGCTTTTACAAAATTAAAAATGTCAAATATAGAATATGTTCTTGAATGCTTAAAAATGACACCAAAAATAAATAATATAAGAGCATATCTTATTACAACATTGTATAATAGCATAAAAACAAGGCACCTATTTTATACATATGCTGCTACATCAGAAGCATCAGAAGTATCTAAAACAAAACAAGAGTATTCAAAACCAGTAAAGAAAAATAAATTTTGCAACTATAAACAAAGAGAATGGGACTTTGAAGAATTAGAAAGATTAGCAAGAGAACGTCTTAAAAATAGTACTCCTGATTTTGAGTTTGCTTGGGGTAAAGATGGGCATATTCTTAAAGATGAGAATAATAGACCCATCAAAATATATCTTAATCAAAAACTGCCTCGCAACATAGGAAAGAATGAAAATGGAAAATATTATTTTAAAATATGCGATACACAAGGAATGAAAAACAGTCAATAAAAGCCAATATTTTGCCATATAAGCGAAAAAAATAAGTTTTATGATATTTTATACATAATTCAATTTTTTTGGTATACGCAAAATTATGACCAAATTAGAAAGGTGTGAAATTTATGTTTCTAATTTTAACTTTAATTTTAGTTTTACCTTTTGCCATTAGTATTAGTTGATAGCTATAACCATATATCAGCAAAGACAGCAAAAAGACCGCCAAAACCACCTCCACCCCCAAAAAATCTAAGTGAAAGGAGCAACACAAAAATGGCAACAAGACAATTACCCTGTGACGAAGACTGTTTTCATTGCAAATTTAAAGACTGTATTGTTGATGGTATTCTTCCAAACATCAAAAATCAGTCTAAGTCACAAAAAAGAAAAACAAAAAATTTCAAAAAAACAAAACAAAGACAAAAAAAGATAAAAAATAGTGAGGTGAAAAAATGAATAAGTTGACTATAAAAGAAGTGACTATTGTAAACTTTAAATGTTTTCAACAAAAAAATTTTTCTTTTACTTCTGACCAAGTTACAATTACAGGAGATAATGAAACAGGAAAAACAAGCGTTTACGATGCCTTTTGTTGGTGTTTATTTGGCAAAAATAGTTTAGGTGAAAAATCTTTCAACTACAAAAACATACTTGCAAAAGACGGCGAAAATACGGAAGTAGAAGTCATTACACGATTTGGCGAAAGAGAAATTGATTTCAAGCGTGTTTATGAAGCAAAATTTACACGTTTAAAAGAGTTCAATGGTTATTCTACACAATGCTTTATCAATGGGATACCCAAAAGTGTAAAAGACTTTGAAAAAGAAGTATATCACATTTTATCTATAGGCATTGACGAATTTAATTTACTCACAAATCCTAAATATTTAACAGAACAAATAAAAGGCGGTAAGGGTGTATTAGATTGGCAAAAAAGGCGTGAATTAATTTACGTGCTTACATCATTCAAAAATGATAAAGAGTTAATACAACAAAATACAAAATTTTCGCAGCTTGAGCCAATTTTAAATAAATATAATTCTGTATCAGAATTTATACAAGCAATAAAATATGATATTTCAAAAATCAATTCTGAAATAGAGCTGATGCCTACCCGTATTGATCAACAGATGAAAAATACAGTTGCTATAGATTTTTCTATTGAAGAGCTTCAAAAAGAAAAAGCGGAACTACAAAACAAAATATCTGTTATAGAAAATTCTGATGATACATACAAGCAATTTACAAAACAGGTTGTAAATTTGTCTCAAGAAATACAAGACAAAAAAATAGAAATAGAG
>CAMWQH010000083.1 GCA_947176435.1 uncultured Mycoplasmataceae bacterium | reverse complement strand
TTCTTGATTAATATATATGTTTGTTACAAAGAGAAACAAACTATATGGTGATTCTTTTGTTTATTATGTATTTATGTTAGTTCTATTTGTAAACCCACTAGCTATGCAAATTATGCAATCAATGTTTTCTACTTTTAATGAAAATCTTTCAGAAATTAACTATTTGCTTCTTTCACCTGTGTTTTTTCATTTTGATTTATTTAAAAAAACATTGGTAAAAAAGTAATTATTATTAATAATTAATATATCTACATTATGGATACAATATTAGAACAAATTAACAAATTAAAAGCAAATTTAAAAAAATGGGAATATCACTACTATGCTTTGGATAATCCAATAGTTTCTGATGTTGAATATGATATGGCAATGAATAAATTAATTGCCTTTGAACAAAAATATCCACAATATGTTACAGATGATTCTCCGACAAAAAGAGTTGGTGGAACAGTAATTAGTAAATTTGAAAAATTTAAACATAATTTTCCAATGCTTTCTCTATCCGATGTTTTTAGCTATGATGAAGTCATTAAGTTTGATAGTGATATTAAAAAAGCATTAATTAATTTTGATAAAAATATTTCTTATTCTTATACTGTTGAGCCGAAGATAGATGGTTTAAGTATTTCCTTGCATTATAAAAACGGTAAATTAATTCGTGCACTTACTAGAGGAGATGGAGAATATGGTGAAGATGTAACTGTTAATGCAAAAACAATCAGATCAATTCCTTTAAATATTAATTCATCAATTGATGAATTAGAAGCACGTGGTGAAGTTTTCATGTCGTTTAAAGAATTTGAAAACATTAATTCAAAAATTGAAGATGAAGAAAAGAAATTTTCTAACCCTCGAAATGCAGCGGCTGGATCATTAAGAAATCTTGATAGTTCATTAACAGCTAAAAGAAATCTTGAAATGATTGCCTATTATTTACCTAATCCCAAAAATTTAAAAGAGTTAAAAATAAATAAGCAATCAGATGTTCTCAAAAATTTAAAAGAAATTGGTTTTAGAACTTCAGTTGAAAACAAGATTTGCAAAAATATAGAGGAAGTAATTGATTACATTAAATACATAACAGAGCATCGTAATGAAATGAGATTTCCTATTGATGGTCTTGTGATTAAACTAAATGAAATGCAATTGTATGACATCGTTGGTAGAACATCAAAATTTCCTAAATGAGCTGTTGCATACAAATTTCCTCCTGAAATAGTTAAAACAAAACTAAAAGGTATTAAATCTACCGTTGGTAGAACCGGAAGAATTACATATGTTGCAGAATTAGAACCAGTTGAATTATCTGGATCAATTGTTTCAAATGCTACACTTCACAATGCTGACTATATCATTGAAAAAGATATTAGAGTAGGTGACATAGTACAAGTATTTAAAGCAGGTGAAATTATTCCTAAAGTTTTAGGTCCAGTTACTTCTTTGAGAAAAGAAGAATTACCTAAATTTAAACCTATCATTACTTGTCCGGTGTGTGGTTCGTTGTTGGAACAACAAGATGGGGAAGTAGATCAATATTGTACAAATACTTCTTGTCCTTCAAGAATATTACAGTCAATGATTCATTTCTGTGAGAAGAAAGCAATGAATATTGAAGAATTATCAGAGAAGAATTTACAAAAATTGTATGATACAAAACTCATTTTGTCTATTCAAGACATTTATAGATTTGAGAAAAAGAAAGATATTGTTATTAAATCAGATTTAAAAATTAAACAAAAAATGTTTGATAAAATTGTTTCGAATATTAATAATTCAAAAACCAATTCGTTAGAAAAATTATTATTTGCTTTAGGAATCAGGCATGTTGGTGAAACAACTTCTAAAGCATTAGCTAAGCATTTTAATACTATGGACAATTTAATGAATGCATCAATGGTTGATTTGCAAAAAATTACAGATATCGGAGAAACTGTTGGTGTTTCAATAATTGATTATTTTAAGAATGAAAATAATATTCAGTTAATAAATGATTTAAAAAACTTTGGTGTAAATATGAATTTCATTTCAAAAGTTTCAGTTTCAGATGAAAATAAATCTTCAATTTATTATCAAAAAAAATTTTGTATTACAGGAAGTTTTGATATTCCAAGAAGTGAAATTAAGAGATTATTGGAAATAAAATATGATGCATACATATCAGAATCTGTGAATGCAACTACTGATTTTTTAATTGTAGGTGAGAATGGTGGAAGCAAACAGCAAAAAGCTAATAAACTTGGTATTACTATAATTAAAGAGAAGATTTGAGAGTAATTATGAAAATATATGATTCTTTTTCAAATAAAAAAATTGATGTTGTTGAGCCAATAACAATGTATTGTTGTGGTCCAACTGTTTATAACAATGTTCATATAGGAAATATTAGACCTATTATTACTTTCGATGTTCTTAATCGTTTATCTTGTTTATTAGGAAAAGAAGTTAAATTTGTTCATAACATCACTGATATAGACGACAAAATAATTAATGCTGCAAAAGCTCAAGGGATAAATGAATTAGAATTTTCCAATAAATATTTCCAAGAATATTTACATATTCTTCAGTCATTAAATGTTAAAAAGATGACTATGCCAAAAGTTTCTGATAATATGCAAGATTTAATTACATATATTCAAAAACTTGTTAGCTCTAAACATGCATATGTTTCTGGTGGTGATGTTTATTTTGATGTTGCTTCAATAGAAAATTATGGATGTTTATCAAAACAAAATATAGAGCAATTAAAAACTGGTGTAAGAAAAGAATTAAGTAAAAACAAAAAAAATGAATTTGATTTTGCTTTGTGAAAACAAACAAATGAAGGAATAAATTGAGATTCACCGTGATCAAAAGGCAGACCAGGATGACATACTGAATGCGCTTGTTTAATAAATAAATTTTTTGGAAAACAAGTAGAAATCCATGGTGGAGGAATTGATCTTAAATTTCCTCATCACGAAAATGAGAATGCACAAAATATTGCTATAAGCAACACAAATATTGCAAAAATATGAATGCATGCTGGACACATAAGAGTTAATAACGAGAAAATGGCTAAATCATTAGGTAACTTTATTCTAGTTAAAGACTTATTAAAAGAATATCAACCCAATATTGTTCGTTGATTTATGTATCAAACTCAATATCAGAATCCAATCAACTTTTCGAAAGAGTTCTTTATTCAATTAAATGATGAATTCAATAAGTTAAATAAAACAATTAATCAAACAATTATTGATTTATCAATTAAAGGTATTAAGATGCAACTTGATAAAAAAGAAATCAATAGCGAATTTGTTAATGCGTTAGAAGATGATTTAAATTTTCCAAATGCAATTAAAGCAATTTGATCAGACGTTAAATCATTAAGAATGTTTTTCTCCAAGAAAGACTTTAACAAAGTTAACAGTCTAATTTCCTCTATATATAATGAGTTTGATGTTTTAGGTTTAAAGCCCGAAGATATTCTTACTGAACAAAACACTCAATTGATTAATAAGTGAAAAGAAGCAATCGAATCTAAACAATATGACGTCGCAGACAAGATTCGTCAAGAATTTAAAGACAAAGGGATAATTTAAAATGTTTTTATTTGGTAAAAAATCTTTATTTGAAAGCGAGACACAAAAAATTAAAAAAGTTTATATATATAAACCCACGAATGATGTTTTAACTTTTTTAAAAAAACAAAGAATTAAATTTGAGGTTCTTAAATCACCTTCTTTTTTTAATAGATATGATAGAAAATTAAATCACAAAAATATTGCTATTGAAATAAATGATAAAAAAGAAAT
>CAMWQH010000082.1 GCA_947176435.1 uncultured Mycoplasmataceae bacterium | reverse complement strand
AGTTATATATGAAAAAAACCAGCATATTGAAATGTTGCAACAACAAATTGATGAATATAAACAAAACGGCTACGATAACCAAAGACTTCAACAAAAACTTCAATCTTTAGAACAGAAAATTGAAAGCGTAAACAAAAGAGTTGAAGAAAAATAATAAAATTTTTTTGATGTAATATTTAAACTTTTTTATGACAAAAAAGATACTTTTCTTGTGCTTCTATTTTTCCAATTTAGTGTTATAGTATTTTACCGAAAGGAGAATTATGAATTTTATAGCAATTATTGGCATTGTTCAAGGACTAAAAAAATTGAATGATAATGTTTCAGAAATTAAAGTTAAAGTTGAAAAACCTTTTTATCAAGATAATGAAGACTGATATGAAGTTCTTACTGTAATTTTGAATAACGAATTGTTCGAAGAACAAATTAAAACATTAGCCAACGGAATGATAGTTGGTGTAAAAGGTAGACTATCTGCAATTTCAAGTGGCAGTAAAATAGTCGGAGAACGACTTCAAGTGTTTTAAAAAAATAACGCATAACCTGCGTTATTTTTTATTTATTTTAAATGGTGCACTCGAAGGGACTTGAACCCCCACACATTAAGTATTAGATCCTAAGTCTAACGCGTCTGCCAGTTCCGCCACGAGTGCATATTTTAAATTATACTTATTATTAGTTTATTATCTATAATTTAATTAATTAAATTATTCTATGAAATCTTTAAAATATACAAGTAAATACACCAATTTATCAATAAATACTATTAGAATTTTAGGAATAGAAGCTATTTCTAAAGCTAATTCTGGTCACCCAGGAATCGTTTTAGGTGCTGCGCCAATAATGTATTCACTATTTAGAAACCATTTAAATGTTAACCCTAAGAATCCAAATTTCTTTAATAGAGATAGATTTGTTTTGTCTGCAGGACATGGTAGTGCATTATTGTATGCCACAATGTTAGTATCTGGTTATTCTTCAATTACAATGGATGATCTAAAGAATTTTAGAAAACTTGATTCTAAAACTGCTGGTCACCCTGAAAATGTTTTATTACCTGGTGTTGAAGTATCGACTGGTCCGCTTGGCCAAGGTGTAGCAATGGCTGTTGGTTTAGCGATAGCAGAAAGAAAATTAGCAAATAAATTTAATGTTTATACAAATTTGATTGACCATTATACTTATTGTTTATTTGGTGACGGATGTATGGAAGAAGGAATTTTCTATGAAGCTATTTCTGTTGCTGGAAAATTGAATCTTAATAAACTAATCATGCTTTATGATTCAAACAAAATCCAATTAGATGGTAAGGTTGAAGATTCTACTAAAACAAATATTAAAAAGTTATTTGGTAGTGTTGGATGAAATTACATTAAAGTTAAAAACGCTAATGATGTTAATGCTATTTCATCTGCTATTGAAAAAGCAAAACATTCAAAAAAACCTACAGTTATTGAATGCTGTTCAATTATTGGTTATGGTTGTAGACTACAAAACACAAATAAATGTCATGGCGCTCCATTAACTCCAGAACAAGTAAATGAGCTAAGAGTTAACTTAAAATATAAAGTTCCACCATTTACAATTCATAATAATGTTTTTTCTGATTTTTCAATTCTTGAGAAACGTGGAAAAAAACGTCAAAAAGATTTTAATATGAATATAAATGTTATTGAAAATAAAAATCTTTCTTTATATAAAGAGTTTTTTGATTTAGTTCAAAATAATTATAACTTCTCAATTGAGTGATTCAAAAATAGTCAAAAAGTAGATAAAGGGGCAACTAGAAATATTTTCGGAGATGCTCTTCAAATATATTTAGAAAACAACCCAACAATGTTAACATTAAATGCAGATTTATCTGGCTCGACAAAAATTACTTATAAAAAATCATTAGTTATAAACAAAGATTTTTTTGAAGCACAAAATATTAATTTAGGTGTAAGAGAATTAGCGATGGAAGCAATTGGAAACGGTATTTGTGCTCATATGGGTTGTCGTGCTATCGGTTCTACGTTTATGTCATTTAGTGATTATTGCAAACCAGCTTTGAGAGTTGGAGCAATTTCTAACTTACCTATGGTAACTGTTTATTCACATGATTCTATTACAGTTGGAGAAGATGGACCTACTCACCAACCGATTGAACAATTGCAATCTTTACGTGCTGTACCTAATCATTATGTAATTCGTCCGGGGAACTATGATGAATGTGTTGCTGCATTATATTTGGTAAGTCAAAATAAAATTCGTCCAATTTCAATTATTACTTCACGTGGTGACTTTAAACAACATGAAGGTTCGTTCGCTGATGCACTTAAAGGTGGTTACATAATTAAGAAAAATGACAAACATGATATAAACATTATTGCCACCGGAAGCGAAGTAGCAGTTGCTTTTGATGTTTCTGAAATTTTATCAAAAAAAGGAATTAAGGTTCAAATAATCTCAATGCCTTGTTTAGAGTTGTTCTATGAACAATCAGATAAATATATAAATTCTATTTTAGATAACAAACCTGTTGTATCAATTGAATATGGAACTACATCTGCTTGATACAAAATTGCAGATTTGGCAATTGGTATTGATCAATTTGGCAAGAGCGGAAGACCAGATGATGTAGTTAATTATTTTAAATTGGATGCAAAACAAATAAGTGATAAAATTATTAAATGATATTCTAATAAGAATAAGAAAAGGAGATAATCATGTCTGGTGGAGTAATTGCAGGAATAGTTTGTGGAGTAATTGGCGCATTAATTGTAGGTGTTATTATAGGTTTTGTTGTTTGTCAAAAATATTTTAAAAAGCAATTGGATGAAAATCCTCCAATAACTGAGAGCCAAATTAGAGCTATGTATGCTCAAATGGGAAGAAAACCATCAGAACAACAAGTTAAACAGATGATGAGTATCTTTAAAAGATCTAACAAAAAATAATTTTAATGAAAGTTGAGTTTATAAAATCTGCATCAAAACAAAAAGATTGAATAGTTGACGAAAAAACTGAAATCTGTTTTATTGGTCGTAGTAATTGTGGAAAATCATCACTTATTAATGCAATTGCTCATCAAACAGTTGCAAGGAGTTCGTCTACTCCAGGAAGAACACAACTAGTCAATTTTTTTGATTGTGGTAAATTTAGATTAGTTGATTTACCGGGATATGGATTTGCAATGGTTTCTAAAAAAGTAAAAGATTATCTTGAGATAATTATTCAAGAATATTTACTATATAGAAAAAATCTTTTTGCTGTTTTCCAAGTTTGTGATGCAAATGTTATTACAGATGAAGATGCAAGAATGTCGAATTTTCTACAACAAAGATTTATTAATCACTTTGTTATATTAAATAAAACCGATAAGCATCCGATTAGTACTTATCAAAACAATTTAGCAAGAACAGCAAGATTTCTAGGCACAAAAATTGATAGCATTATATTAGTTAGTGCAAAGAAGAAAACTAACATAGATTTAATTGAGAAAAAAATTAAAAAAACATTAGCATTAATTTCGAAATAATTTTGCACAAAAAACATAGTTTTTAGATACCACATTTTACTCAAAGTGTGGTACTATTTATTTGCTATGCATAACAAATTATTAACAACTATATTCTCAGCAATTGGTGTTTTCATTTTATTAATTATTTCTTGTATCTTCATAAAATTTGACTATAGTCAAATTTGTTCGTTTATTTCATCAGATGGTTCATATTCAATAATAGTTAATGAAAAAATTCACAAATATATCAAGAAAAACACTATTAAAAAAATTACAACAGAAATTGATGAAAGAATATGAAGTTTTAAAATTTATTTCAAAACTAATATAT
>CAMWQH010000081.1 GCA_947176435.1 uncultured Mycoplasmataceae bacterium | reverse complement strand
TTAATTAAAAAAATATACAAAAATAATAAATATTTTATTTATATAAAAATATTAGTGAATTATATTCTGGGATTCACTTTACACATAATTTATATCTCCCAATTGATAATCAAATTTCACCCAAAAAAATGTAATCTGTTTGATGAATTAAGGTTACATAAATTTGCAGATTAAAGTTTTAGGAAAAAACAAGAAAAGTTTGAAATCTAGAATTTATTACAGTTTTAGTAAATAATCTGTACCAAAATATTAATGAATGAACAATATTTAATCAATCATCGTGCATAATTGCAATTATAAAATTTTATGTTTTTGTTCATTTAAAAAATATGCTTATAAATATAAGACAAATTAAGAATGCATTGTAAAAAAATTTTTGTTATTTATTTAATGAACGAACTGTTCATGTTAAGAAAGGACTTTCTTGAACACCTCATGGTAATTCAAATCGTTCAATAAAAGCATTTTTCAATTTTTCAAAGTCAGTAAAAGTGCTTTTATCTACAAGAAACTCCCCATTAGCTGGTATTGTCAAATCGTCATGTGAATTATTATCAGTGAAACAATTAGTACTCATGTTTGATAAATATTCTGTTATGTCGTCAGAAGAACTCCAAACAATTTTCTTTATTGTTGAACATAAAAAAGCATATTGGCCAACTGCTTGAATTTTTTTTGGTAGTCATACTTCCTCAATAGAAGCACCGCCATTAGAAAAAGCAGAAAATTCATTCACATCAACATTGTTAGCATTGCGCAAATCAACTATTCTCAAGTTATCGTTTCAAGCAAAAGAAGTATCGCTTATATTTAGACCTTCCGAACCAGATTCAACAGAAATTATTTTTATAAAATCAGGTAGTTTTTGAGAAAAAGCATCTTGAGGAATTTGTTTAATGCTAGCCGGAATAAGAATTTCATCATATCAGTCGTATTTATCATGACGACTGTCAAACCATTCTGAAAAACCATTAAGCGTTGTTCCATCAGTTGAAATATCAAAAACATTATTGCCATCAATAGTCAACGGAAGTGGATTCCCTACATAATCATCACTAGATGCATTGCTGTTTTTTTTACACGATGTTAAACTTGAAACGGCTAAAGTCCCCCCAACAATTAGAGGAATAGTATATGTTGCAATTTTAAATATTTTTCTTTTCATAAACAAATATTATACAAAAATTTTTTTCTTAATATCAAATCATTTGTTTGATTTAAGCATTTCTATTTCTTCTTTGTAAATACAAGTATCGCCAATTCATGGGGTTTCAAGAATTTTTGGAATATTTTTTAACTTAGGATAAACAACTCATTTATATAATGTTTCAAATCCTATTTTGCCATAACCGATATTTTCGTGCCTATCTTTATGCGCACCAATATCATTCATCGAATCATTTAAATGAATTATTTTTAAATAATCGAGACCAATAATCTTGTCAAATTCATTCAAAATTTCGTCTATTTTAGATACATCTAATCCACTATCGTTCACATGACAAGTATCAAAACAAACACCAACTAAATCTTTATTTTTTATTTGATCAATAATCTCAGCAATTTCATGAAAATCTTTTGCAATTTCACTACCCTTACCAGCCATCGTTTCTAGGCAAATCACTACACCAGGGCACTTTTCATTTAATTCATTTATCGCATTAGCAATATTTTTTATCGATGTCGGTCTATCGCAACTAGTTGCATAACCAGGATGAAGAACAATATATTTTGAACCAATTGCTTTTGTTCTATTTAATTCATTTAATAAAATAGATTTTGCAGTATAGGATTTTTTTGGGTCATTAGTTGCTAAATTAATAATATACGGAGCATGAACAATAACATTTTCTAAAGAAATATTGTGTAGTTTTAGATATTCTTGATATTCTTTAATTTTCAATAATTTTAAATCTACTCTATTTGCGTTTTGTGGCGCACCAGTATAAATCATGAAACAATTGCAACCATAACTAATTGCTTCTTTTGCACTACCTAATAAATATTCAGGTGAATGCATTCCTATATGACTACCTAATAAAATCTCCTTCATTATCTTGATTTTTTATTAAATTTAACAAACGCCAAACGGTATAAAATTAACACTAAAACAAAACCAGCAAGAGCACCAAATATGTATATTAATGCTGAAAGGTTACCAGCAACCCCAGCAATTTCTAATTTAAGATCTAAATTTGTAAAAGCACCATAAACAGAATATTGGTGATTAGACATAAATGGTAATGAACAT
This sequence comes from uncultured Mycoplasmataceae bacterium, assembly GCA_947176435.1. Taxonomy (GTDB): domain Bacteria; phylum Bacillota_I; class Bacilli_A; order Mycoplasmatales; family Mycoplasmoidaceae; genus Malacoplasma_A. The sequence continues at coordinate 1,594 of CAMWQH010000081.1, read as the reverse complement.
GCATACACAATATATATGCAAGGGTAAATCATTCCTAGTCCCATACTAGATCATAATCCTCATTTTGAATTAAAATCTTTTTTATGTTGTCAAACATAAAAACCATAAAAAACAAAAGCAGAAACTGGAACTAAATAATGTTGAAGAATGTTAGTGGTATATCCAACTCATCCTCAATTGTCAACATCATGATTTTTAATTGCAGCTGGTAGTAATAATGCACTATACAATGCAAAAGTTATAGTAATATATCCAACCATATAAACTAAAAAATTTCCATTAACAGATTTATGTTTTGGATTTAATCAATATCACAACAAATATGCACCAACAACAATATTAGATTGAACAGTAAAATATCCGAATCACTTGATTCAGATCATAACAAATATGTTTGAATCGTTTACTCTAATGTCTTGGTTTTGAAAAACAAACATGAACATTGAGCCAACAAAAAAAATTGTGCCGATAAAGGCAGCTCATCTTGTTAAATCATAGCTTTTAAAATCTCAAACTTTGTTTTTAGTGCAAAACTGTTTGATAGGCATAAAACTATTTAGATACTACTTCAGCTTTTGTTTTATCTGCACCAAATTTTTTGTATTTTACAATACCATCAATTTTTGCAAATAAAGTGTGGTCTTTACCCATTCCAACATTAGCACCAGGATAAATTCTTGTACCTCTTTGACGGTAAATGATTTGTCCAGCTCTTGTTGGTTGACCATCAGCTATTTTAGCACCTAAAAATTTTGGTTGTGAGTCTCTACCGTTCTTTGTAGAACCTACTCCTTTTTTAGAAGCAAATAATTGTAAATCCAATTTAATATATTTTTTCATAAGTTATCTCCTAATAATTTTAATGTATTTTTTGTAATGTTTTTGAACGAATTGAAGTTGTTTAATTATTAAATTAATCTTGTTTTTGTTCTCTTTATCATCATTAATTAAAGTTAATTCAAATAAAGGTGTTTTTTTGTTCTGCTTGATTTTGATATCTTTTTTTGAAAATCAAGTTGTTGATGATTGGATGATTGTGCTTATTGCTGCACATACAATATCATTTCCTTTTTGCGCGTAATTAGCGTGACCGCTAACTGTTATTGAATTTTCTTTAATTTTAACTTCAATCATTACTTAATTTCTTTAACCACTAATTTTGTATATGGTTGACGATGACCTTGTTTTTTAGTATGGTGTTTTTGACTGATGTGTTTGATGATTGTGATTTTTGGTTGTTTACCTTGTTTTACAATTTCACAAACAACTGAAGCACCTTGTACATAAGGCATACCAATTTTGTCTCCACACATCAAAACTTTATCAAAAGTAATTTTGTCTCCAATTTTACCTTCGATTTTTTCAGCATAAATAGTGTCATTAACACTAACTTTGTATTGTTTGCCGCCTGTTTCAAATATTGCGAACATAGTTTTCTCCTTTAAATAATTAGACTCACCTAAATAAGGTAACACAAAGTGTTTTTAACCCATCCAGTGTGGTTGAACTATATAAGTGTAAAAGATATATAGTAAATATATAGTACAACATAATGTTGAAATTTTAGATTTTATATTGTATAATTTAACAATGA
>CAMWQH010000080.1 GCA_947176435.1 uncultured Mycoplasmataceae bacterium | reverse complement strand
ATATATCAATGATAATATATCAAAAAACAGTGTGCTAGCTAGTGAATTATTAAGAACATTTAATATTAGATTAAATAAAAGGAATTTTTCATTGCACGAACAGCAAATTATTAACTTAATATTTGCTTGTTTTCAAAACGAAAAAATTATTTGTTTTAATGATTGTTTTAAATATCTTTCAAATAAAGAAAAATCTTATGTAAAAAAGAAAATTACTAAAGTAATAAGTCAAAATAATTTCATTTTCTTTATTAATAATTAAAATTATTTATAATGATAAATATGCAAAATCCTACAAAGTTTGACCATAAATTAGTTCAAGAAGGCATTTATAGTTTTTGAAAAGAAAATAATTTTTTTGAAGAAATTAATTCTACAAAACCTCCTTTTTCAATTATGATGCCTCCACCTAATGTAACTGGTCATTTACACTTGGGTCATGCATGAGACGATTCTTTGCAAGACACTATTATTAGATATAAGAGACTTCGAGGTTTTAATGCAATTTGAATCCCAGGTACTGATCACGCAGGAATTGCCACTCAAACAAAATATGAGAAAATTCTTGCTCAAAAAGGAATCGACAAATCGTCATTATCTAAAAAAGAATTTTTAAATCAAGTATTTAATTGATCAAAATCACAAGCTGAATACATTAGAAGTCAATGAGCAAAACTTGGTTTGTGTTTATCATATAAAAATGAAGTTTTTACTCTTGACGATAACGTTAAACAAATGGTTAAAAAAACATTTGTTAATTTGTATAAAAACAAGTTAATTTATCAAGATTACAAATTAGTTAATTGAGATATTAAATTGCAAACTGCTATTTCTGATATTGAAACAATTTATAAACCAACTCATTCTAAACTTTATTATTTCAAATATAAATTAGTTTCTGATCAATCTAAGTTTATTCCAATTGCTACAACAAGACCAGAAACAATGTTTGTTGATACTCATGTTTTTGTTAATCCTAAAGATAAAAGATATAAATCTTTCATTGGTAAAGAAGTTATTAACCCAATTAATGGACAAAGTTTAAAAGTATTAACCGATTCATATATTGATATGAATTTTGGTACAGGAGCAATGAAATGTACTCCAGCACATGACTTAAATGATTATGAATTGGCAAAACAACACAAAATTACTGATTATAAATCAGTAATTAATAGTGATGGTACGTTGAATGAATATGCAAAAGCTGTTACCAAATATTTTACAGGTATTGATAGATTAGAAGCAAGAGAGCCAATAGTTCAAGAAATGAATTCACGTGGTGAATTAATTAAAGTAGAAGAATATGATAATGAAGTAGGATATTCTGAAAGAACTGGTGAAGTTGTTGAACAATTATTATCTAAACAATGATTTGTAAAGATGAAACCAATCATTGACAATTTAAATAAAGTTCAAAAATCTTCGAAAGTTAAATATGATTTTATCCCTTCAAGGTTTAAGAAAACATTAAATACATGATTTAAGAATATTAATGATTGATGCATTTCAAGACAATTAGTTTGGGGACACCAAATACCTGTTTGATATAAGAAAAATTCTAAAGAAATATATGTAAGCGAATTGCCACCAAAAGATGAAAAAAATTGAGTTCAAGACACTAGTGTTTTAGATACATGATTTTCTTCTGGATTATGACCAATCGTTACAACTTATGAGAATAATAAAGAACTTGAAAAATTTTATCCAATAAGTATTTTAGTTACTGCTTATGACATTTTATTTTTCTGAGTTGCTAGAATGTTATTCCAATGTTCTTATTTAAATAAGAAAATTCCAATTAATCACATTTTGATTCACGGATTAATTCGTGATAACCAAAATAGAAAAATGTCTAAATCTCTTGGTAATGGTATTGATCCAATGGATGTTATTGACAAATATGGAACTGATTCTTTAAGAATGTTTTTAACTTCTACTGCTTCACTTGGTGAAGACTTAAGATATGATGAAGAAAAAATTGGATTTTATTCAAACTTCTTTAATAAGATTTGAAATGCTAAAAATTTTATTTCAAATTATTCTTCAAATGATAGTGTTAAACCAAAGAAGTTTAATTTAATTAATTCTTGAATTATTAAATCATTTAACACTTATCTATCGAAAATTCAAAAAAATATGGATAAGTATAACTTTGTTATAGCCAACAAATATTTAGTTGAATTTATTTGAGATCTATTCTGTAATCAATATATCGAATTTGCAAAACCATTCTTAAATGATGAATATTACAAAGAAGAAACAACATGAACATTAAGATATTTATTTAAAAATATCCTAATATTGTTGCATCCACACGCACCATTTTTAACTGAAAATATTTATCTAAATATGTTTGCTGAACAAAAATCTATATTGTTAGAAAATTGACCAAAACCAATTAAAGTAACTCTTAATTCAAACTATTCAAATTTATTTGCTCAAATATTTAATAGTATAAAAGATTTAAGAATTAAATACTCTATTTCTAGATCTACATTATTGAACATTAATGTTTTGACTACTGACAAAATTAAACTTGATTTAATAAATCACTATTTAAACAAATTTAACATTAATATTAATAACGTTTCAAAAGCAAGAGTTAATTTAAATTGAGACATGATTTCAATTGGAGATATTGCAATTGAATTTGAAAATAATTTTGTTGATAAGACTAAATTATTAGAAAAACTTAATAAACAATTAAAAGACTTAGAAAATGAATTAAAGCGTTCAGATAATATTCTTAACAATAAGAATTTCTTATTAAAAGCACCTAAAGAAAAAATTGCAATCGAACAACAAAAGAGAAAAACTTATCAAACTCAATATGATCAAGTTAAACAAGAAATAAAAAAAATCACTAAATAATAGTGATTTTAATTTTGTTTAATTGCAAATGGCGCGCTCGAAGAGATTCGAACTCCCGACAACACGCTTAGAAGGCGTGTGCTCTATCCAACTGAGCTACGAGCGCATAGAGTAATATATAAATTATAATCATAAATAATTATTTAAAATAAATATATGCGAGCGCTTGGTTTGGATTTAGGAACTAAAACAATGGGGATAGCTATTAGTGATTCTTTAAAGATTATTGCTAGCGGTCTTGAGAATTTTGAATACTGTGATAATGATCTTTCAATTTGTGTAAACAAATTAAAAGAAGTGTTTCATAAATACCAAAATGATATCGATACCATAATTCTTGGTTATCCTAAAGGATTACACAATCAAAAAAATGATATGACCTTACTTGTAGAAAAGTTCTGTCCAATGCTTGAAGAAGAATTTAAAAATATAAAGATTATTTATTGAGATGAAAGAAACTCTACGGTAAATACAACATCATTGCTTAAATATAGTGCTGGATTAAAAGCAAGCAAGATTAAAAAGATTAAAGACAAAATGTCTGCTGTTTATATTCTTCAAGACTGAATTGATAACCACTTTTAAGATGGATCTTAAAGAAATTTGTATAAAAGACAATATTCCTATTGTCAGAGATAAAACATTAGAGTTAATTAAAGAAATAATTATTAAAAATAATTACTCTTCAATTTTAGAAATCGGTTCAGCTTACGGTTATTCTGCGGTTTGTTTTAGTGAAATTGATTGTGTTAAAACAATTGTTTCAATCGAAAAGAATGTAGATAATTTTAAAATTGCTAAAAAATATCAAAATCGAAAGATTAATTTTATTAATGCAAATGCATTTGAATATGAACCAAATCAACAATTTGATTTTATCTTTATAGATGGACCAAAATCTCATCAAGAACAATTGTTTAATAGATTTCAAAAATATTTGTCGGTTAATGGAACAATATTTATTGACAATATCTATTTAAAAAAATTAAACGATAGAGATAAATTAACAAAAAATCAAAGAAACCTTATTA
>CAMWQH010000079.1 GCA_947176435.1 uncultured Mycoplasmataceae bacterium | reverse complement strand
GCTCAAAAAGATTCAGAGATAAAACTTGCAAAAGAGCAAGAAAAGAATTGTCAAAACAAACAAATCTCTAATTTAAAAGAACAAATTTATCAATTACAGTCAGACATTAAAAATAAAGAATTTGTAACTAAAGAACAACTAAAACTAAAAGATGAAGAAATTGAACATTATAAGAATTTTAAGGCTAGATCTACTAAGATGATTGGTGAAGATCTAGAACAATATTGTAAAAATGAATTTGATGCAATAAGATCTACAGCTTTTCCTGAAGCGGAATTTGATAAAGATAATCAAGTAGTAGAAAACACTAAAGGTGATTTTATCTTTAGAGAAAAGAGAAACGGAGTAGAGTTTATTTCAATTATGTTTGAAATGAAAAATGAAAGTGATCTGACAGCAAGTAAGCATAAAAACTCTGATTTCTATGATAAATTAGATAAAGATAGAAAGAAAAAAAATTGTGAATATGCTATTCTTGTTACAACCCTAGAACCCGAAAGTACTTTATTTAATAAAGGAATTGTTGATGTAAGCCATAAATACGAAAAAATGTTTGTAGTTCGTCCACAATTCTTCATTGCAATTATTTCACTTTTGCGTAATGCGGCATTAAATAATTTAAATTTTAAATATCAGTTAGTTGAAAGAATAAATTCAGATCGTGATTTTAGTAATTTTGAAGCAAAAATGAACGAATTCAAAGAGGGATTTAACAGAAATTACACTTTAGCTGCAAAAAATTACGAATCTGCTATAGCAGAAATTGATAAATCAATTAAAGAATTAGAAAGAGTAAAAGAGTATTTAACTAAATCTAACCACCAATTGCGTTTAGCTAATGATAAAGTTTCCGATTTATCGGTAAAAAAATTAACAAAAAATTCTCCATTAACTGCAAAGGCAATTGCAGACTCTGCAAAAAAATAAGTTCTTTTACATAATTTCTATCATAATAAATAAAATATTAAATATTACAACAAATTATGAAATTACATTTAGGAAGAAACAAACACAAAGCAATTAAGCAAAAAGAAAAATCTTCGTCTGGTGGTGTAAGAGAATTTATTGCAAAATTATCTCGTGGTCTAATGCTTCCAATTGCAATGTTACCAATTGCTGGTTTATTTTTAGGTATTGGTAATGCTATTGCTTCGCAAGCAACAAGTGAATTTGGAAAGATTTTTGGTTTAATTATTAAAGAACCAGGAGACATTGTTTTTGGAAACTTAGCTGTTCTGTTTGCAATTGCCATTGCAATTACTTTTACAGGAGATGTAGGTGTATCTGGTTTATCAGCGTTTGTTGGATGGATTGTATTTTGTGGATTACAAAGTGCACTAATTATTTCAACAACTAATGCATCAGGCGAACAAATATATAAATTTTTGTATTGAACTCTTGATAAAACTCAATATGGAGCGATATTTACAAAAAATCTAGGTATTGATTCTTTATGTACATCAGTATTTGGAGGTTTAACAGTTGGTTTTTGTGTTGCATTCTTATACAATAAATTTAAAAACATTCAATTACCTCAAATTCTAGGATTCTTCTCAGGTGTAAGATTTATTCCTATTATTACATTCCTAGGAATGATTCCATTATCAATGTTATTTTCTTTAATTTGACCTGCATTTGGTATGGGATTATATTGAATGGGTTGAGGATTAGGTATGATGGGTAAATATACTTATGGATTTAACTCATTCATTTTTGGGTTTATTGAAAGATCATTAGTACCATTTGGATTACATCATGCATTCTATACTCCATTATGATATACATCAGTAGGCGGAAATATTAATTTAGATACTGCAACTAACATAGTTTATGCTGGAAACACATATAATACTTGATTTGCTTTTGCACAAGCAACAAGATATACAGGTGAAGCATTAATAAATGGTGACCAATCTTGTTGAATCTTATTATCGCAACTAGCCGGTAAACATGTAACACTTGATGGTGTTGATCAAACATTAACGTTCAAAACATTATGCAATATGTTAGGTGATGGAACAGTTAATGCTGGTCAATATATGCAAGGTAAATATCCATTTATGATGTTTGGATTACCTGCAGCTGCTTTAGCAATGATTCTTGTAACTCCAAAAGATAAAAATCGTAAGATTGCATTCTCAATTATCGGCTCAGCTGCTCTTACAAGTTTCTTAACTGGTATTACTGAACCATTAGAATTTACATTCTTATTCTTAGCTCCTTGATTGTATTGAGGATTCCATGCGTTCTTCTGCGCAATGTCATTCTGAATGATGAATTTATTTGGTGCTCACATGGGTATGACATTCTCTGGTGGTTTTATTGATTTTATTATTTATGGTGCTTTGCCTGATGCGTTAGGTGCTAAAGCAAATTGCTATATTGCTGTATGTATTGGTTTAGTTTTAATACCAATATACTTCTTTGGATTCTATTTCTTAATTAAGAAATTTGACATTAAAACTCCTGGAAGAGAAGGAAATGAAATTAAATTATTTACTAAGAAGGATTTCTTAGCAAAGAACGGTAATGGTCAAACTTCTGAAATCAACCAACAATCAAATGCTGTTATTAAAGCATATGGTGGAAAAGACAACATTAAGAATGTTGATGCATGTATTACTAAATTGCGTGTTCAAGTAATTGACCCTAATAAAGTTAATAAACAAGAATTAATGAATTTAGGTGCTAAAGGTGTAATGTACCCTTCAAAACAATCTGTTTATGCAGTGTTTGGTACAAATGCTGACCGTATCAAGAATGAAATGAAAGACATCATTGCAGGTAGATCACCTACTGTTGATGTTGCTGCTCCTGCTACAAAAACTAAACAAGCAACAAAAGAAGTTAAAAAACAATCATTAATTGTTTGTTCTCCGGTTAGTGGACAAGTAGTGTCAACTAAAAAAGTTAATGATCAAACATTTAGTCAAGACATTATGGGCAAAGGGTTTGCTATCATTCCTTCTAACGGAAAATTTGTTGCACCAGTTGATGGCAAAATTGCATTAATTGATAATCATGCATTTGCTATTGAAACAAAGCAAGGATATCAAGTATTAGTTCACATTGGTATTGACACAGTTAAAATAGCTAATAAAAAACCATTTAGCCATTTAGTTAAAGTTGGTGCAAATGTTAAAATAGGTCAACCAATTGTTGAAGCAAACATAGATTTAATTAAGAAAAATAAATTAAATCCAATTACTCCAGTAATTGTTTTAAATGAAACTCTTGGAAAATCAAAAGTATCAATCTTAAAACAAGGTAAAGTCTCTACTAAAGAAAAAGTATTATCTATTAAATAAAAAAAGCCCCTGCAATTAACAGGGGTTTTATTTTTATGGCGCGCTCTATAAGAGTCGAACTTACAACCTTTTGGTCCGAAGCCAAATGCTCTATCCAGTTGAGCTAAGAGCGCAAAGATTATTTATCTTCGTACAATTTTTTCATTGTGTTGTCAAACAAGTTGTTAAAACCTTCCACTGAAGGAATTATTCGGGAATGATGTTTTAACAATTTAGGGTTAATTCTTTTATAAGAAAAGTTATATAAGCTTTTAGATTCATCAAATTCTAAAAGCATAAAATGATATGATTGATTGATTTCAAAGAAATCATGGATATCATTGACTTTGTAGTCTGAAATTTCAGAAATGTGACAAATTCCTGAAATACCAGCTGTTTGCAAAATAACATAAGTAGGATTAATTTTAACTACTTTGCATAAATAAGTCTTTTTCTTTTTAAAGAACTGAGCTAATGTATCCATACTAAAAATATTATATACTTAATAATATGGCAAATAATAATCAAACCAGAGTAGTTGAAAGAATTAAGGAGCTTGTAGAGGCTCTTAGAGTTTATATCAATGCTGATGGTGGTGATATGGAATTTGTAAGTTATGAAAATAAAATATTAACTCTAAGAATATTAGGA
>CAMWQH010000078.1 GCA_947176435.1 uncultured Mycoplasmataceae bacterium | reverse complement strand
ATCTTTTATTGAAGGTCTCAAAACCTTGAATAAGTTTTTGTTAACAGTTTTATAAGTTTTAATCACTTGTTTTTGTTTTTTTAAATTAGTTAAAATTATAAAATCAGGCGAATCAACTTCTTCAATAACAGAATTCATTTTTTTAATAAAATCTTTTTCTAAAATTATATTACTACCAAGATAATAAACATATTTACTCTTGGTATTATCTAAACCGACATTAAACGAAAAAGAGTGGCCTAATTTTTGATTGCTATTTATGTAAGTGAATTTTTTTAATTTATTAAAATTAAATTGATTGACACAGGTTTTAACTTGATCAGTAGAATTGTCATCAATTAGAATGAATTCAAAATCTTGTGAAGATTGATCAAAGATTGACTTCAACGATTGTTTAAGTGTTTCGTGGTTTGAGTTAATGTGATAGATTAAAGATATATTCATATTAGTTTTTTACATTCTTATCAGGAGTAGATTCTTTCTTTTTTTCCTTTTTTGTTTCATCAGTACCAAACAATTTTGAAAAATCCATATCGCCAAGGTCTAAACTACTTAACTTTTCAGTGAATTTTTTTAAACTTTCTTCTAATTTTTCAGACATTTTGTCAGCACTTTTAATTTGTGAAGTTATTACATGTGAAATATAAGAAGGAATATCTGCAAATTTTTCAGTGAACATAGGGTTGTCATTGAATTTCTTTTGCAAATCTTTTATTTTTTCAACTATTTCATCATCTAGTTCGATAGTAATCTTTGTTTTGCCCATATTAATTATTATTTAATTATAATAATTATATTTATCATAGAGGTTTTATGTTAGATATAAATAAATTACGTCAAAATTTTGAAGAAACAGTTAAAATTCTTTCCACAAGAGGAAAGAAATATGAACAATTAAATAAGTTCCAAGAGCTTGATTCAGAATGAAGACAAGTTACAACAAAAATTCAAAATTTAAATGCTCAAACAAATAAGTTTTCAAAAGAAATCGGGTCTTTAATAGATTCAGGTAAAAAACAAGAAGCTGAAGAATTAAAAAATAAAGTAAAAGAAGGTAAGACAGAATTGATTTCTTTGTCTTCAAAAAAAGAAGAGCTTGAAAGCGAACTAAATGAAATTTTATATTCAATCCCAAACTTACCAGATAAATCTGTTCCAATTGGTAAAGATGAGAACGAAAATGTAGAAATTAAAAAATTTTCTACTCCAACAAAGTTTGATTTTAAACCTTTAGCTCATTGAGATTTAGCAGAAAAATTAGGATTAATTGATTTTGAACGTGGTGTTAAAATTTGTGGTTCAAGATACATAATGTATTTAGATAAAGGTGCTAGATTGATCCGTGCTTTACAATGATACACTCTTGAAATAAATACACAAGCTGGATTTAAAGAAGTTTTGCCTCCAGTTGTTGTTAAAAGAGAATCATTAATTGGAACAGGACAATTACCTAAATTTGAAGAAGATTTGTATAAATTAAATTCAGGTGATTATTTATCACCTACAGGTGAAGTCCAATTAACTAACTTGTATAGAGGTGAAATCTTAGATGGTAATAAATTACCAATTTATTTTACTACAGACACATGTTGTTTTAGAAGTGAGGCTGGAAGTGCTGGTAAAGATACTCGTGGTGTTATTAGACAACACCAATTCTACAAAACAGAAATGGTTAAAATAGTTAGTGACCAAAATTCTTTTGATGAATTAGAACATATGACTAGTCAAGCTGAAAAAATTCTTGAGTCATTAAATTTGCCTCATAGAAGAATAGTTTTATGTACAGGAGATATGGGTTTTAGTTCAGCTAAAACTTATGATATTGAAGTTTGATTACCTTCATACAATTCATACAAAGAAATTTCTTCTTGTTCAAATTGTTTAGATTTCCAAGCAAGAAATTTAATGCTTAGATATAAAGATAAAAATGGTGAAACAAAATATTGTCACACATTAAATGGTTCAGGTTTAGCTATTGATCGTCTATGAGCTGCTGTAGTTGAAAACTATCAACAAGCTGATGGATCAATATTGATTCCGGAACCTTTAAGAAAATACTTTAATGGTGAAAAATATATAAAATAATGATTAAAAAAGGAATTTTCATTACATTTGAAGGTCCAGATGGTTGTGGGAAAACCACAATCATTAATTTAATATATAAAGATTTACAAAAAAAGTTTGGTAAAAACAATGTTGTTTTAACAAGAGAGCCTGGTGGCAAAAATAATGTCATTGCAGAAGACATTAGAAACATTTTGTTGAATAAACTGGACTACAAAATTTCAGATAGGGCAGAAGCTTTGCTATTTGCAGCTTCTCGTGCTCAACATGTAAAGGATTTTATTATCCCTAATCTAAGAAAAGGCAAAATAGTTTTATGTGATAGATATATACATTCATCTTTAGTTTATCAAGGATATGCAAGAAAACTTGGTATTAAAGAAGTGTGAGATATTAATACCTTTGCGATTAATAATACCATGCCTGATTTTACAATATTGCTAATGTTAAAACCAGAACAAGGATTAGCAAGAATACAAGCAAATAAAAATAGAGATGTGAACCGTCTTGATAGAGAAACTTTAGATTTACATAAACAAGTGTATTTAGGATATAAAAAAATTGCAAGGTTATATAAAAACAAAATCATTGAAATAGATGCTAATAATAGTATTGAACAAGTTCATAAAAATACAATAGAAGCAATTTTAAAAAAGATAAATAAATAGTATGTTAAATGATTTTATTAATTCACAAAAAAAGCCTCATGCTGTGATTTTTAATATTACTGTATCAGTTAATGTAAAAAAAATATTAAATGAATATATTAAATCTATAGTATGTATTGGTTTGTCTGAAGATGAAAAAAAATTATATAGTTTAAAAATAGATAAGTCTGCATATGGTGATTTAATTGTTATTGATGGGTTTAATTCAACAATCAAAAAAGAAGACATTTTAAATATTCAAAATGTTTTTTCATATCCCGGTATTGAAAATATTGATAAAAAAATATATGTAATTTATGGAATTGAAAACATTACAAAACAAGCAGCAAATTCATTACTAAAATTTTTGGAAGAACCACCAAAAAACACATATGCAATTTTTGTAACTAAATCACCAAATTCTATTTTAGAAACTATTAAGAGTAGATGCCAATCATTTAATCTTTTTCCTGACAAAAAAGAACTTGAGAAAATTATCAAGCATAATAAATTAACTAATCCTAAAGAAATTTCTATAGCATCCAATTATTTATCTTTAGATGAATTATCGTCTGATTTAAATGATGGTTCTTTCGCAGAATTATATAGTTTTACTAACAATATTATTAATTCAAAAGATAATGTTAAAATTTTAAAAGAATCTTTAGAGACATTTAAAAAATTTTCTTATTTAGAAATAAAAAAAATATTGAATATTATTGGTTGTTTATTCCCGCAAGATGAAAGCCAAATAAATGTTCTTAAAAACGATTTAAGATTTAATCCTAATAAAGTGTTGCTTTTTAATGAAATTTGTTCAATAATACAGTAAATATGAAAACGATTGTTGCTTTATCTACGCCAAAATTTAGATCTGCGATTCACATTATTAGAATCTCAGGTGATAAGACTTATGAAATTTTGCAAAGAATTTCTAAAGCAAAAATAAAAAAAGAAGGATATTCTATTCAAAAAGTAGATTTATTTGATAATTTACAAAAAATAGACGAAGTACTTTTAAATAAATTTATTGCCCCAAAATCTTATACAGGCGAGGATCTTGTTGAAGTTAATTGTCACGGGAGCTTGTATATTGCAAATAAAATAATTTCATTATTAATTAAAAATGGTTGCGTTATGGCCAAAAATGGTGAATTTACAAAAAGAGCTTTTTTGAATAATAAAATTTCTTTAATTCAATCAGAAGCTATAAATAATTTGGTAAATTCATCAAATGATATTGGGATAAAAA
>CAMWQH010000077.1 GCA_947176435.1 uncultured Mycoplasmataceae bacterium | reverse complement strand
AAAGAATTTACCTTCATCTATAAATTCATTAAAATCAAGTGCATTTATTTTTGAAGCCCCAATTAGTAGAAAGATGATTGTTAAACCCAAAGAAGCAATTATCAAAAAAGTTTGAAAGAAATTAATTCAAATTATTTGTTTAAAGTTCGAAATATAAGAATAAAAAATAGTTATTAAACCAACTACAACTATGAATAAATAAATATAGTTGTCTTTTTTGGTTTCAATAATCAAACTTATTGAAGCAGCAGGTAAATAAATCATTAATGAAATTTTAAAAATATTGTACAAAAGATAGAAAAAAGCAAGAACTCGCTTTAGAGACAAACTATACCTTTTGCTAATATTTTCAAACAAAGATTGACACGATAATGATTTAAATAATGGTAAGAAAAAGTAAATAAATAGTGGGGTTAAAAAACAAATTGTTAAGTTACCAAAGGCAAACATCCAATCTCCTGAAAAAACGGTTCCGGGAACAGACAAAAAAGTGATTGATGATAACCCGGTAGCATAAATAGAAAAGCCCACTACTCTACTGGGGATTTCTCTTTCAGATAAAGATGGGTGCTTTTTTCTTTTATATTTAAAAATTGCACATGTAGTAAAAACTCCCACAAAATATATAGCGATAATTAATCAATCTACTCAAAAATACTTAGAATCTTTCATAATTTATGATTTTGCGCACCAAATTCTTTTTTTCCACCTGTAATGATCACAACTTTATCTTTTAACAACATAATATATTAATAATAATATAAGAAGAACTTCTTATATAATATTTTCATCTAATGTCTTTAACAGCGTTTTCGATAATTTTAATAATTTTAGTAGCTACAATTTGTGGTTTTCAAGTATTGATTCATCCTTACATTAAAAAATATACAAATTGTTATGCACTTTGATTAACAATATCAATTGTAGGGTTAATTTATTTTATTTTTGGTAGATGAATGTGGGATTGCATTGGTGCTCAACATTATTTATCAACTGGAGAAATATTACCATACTATAGTGATCCAGGAATTGATGTAGGACCATGAGATGATTTTTTTAAAAGTAAATCTATGCTTACTGATTTGTGCCCGTTTTTTTTCTTAGGAATGTGTATTAGTTTGATATGTGATAGATCAAGAAAGATTGCATCTTTCTTTTGTGGTCCAGCTATAATTGGGACAATTTTTACTTATGCAGGAATGGTTTTTAATGCTCAAAATTTGGTTGCTATAAATGCCGAATTTATTTTTTTAGGTAGACCACCATATAGAATGATGTTTATCTTGCATTTTTTAAATTTAGTAATGGCTGTAGGTATTTGATTAAATACTCCTTCATTAAAATGAAAAACATTTTTATGAACTAATGTAACGACCTTTTCGTTTTATCTATATGTAATTATCATGGCCTATTCATTTGATATTAATCACTTTGTATCAGGAATGAAACCAGGAGATTGGGCTGAAGGTGGAGACTATTATGTAATTGGTATTATGTTTAAGGCCATACCATTTCCATACATAATATTTATTCCTTTATTAATAAGTTATGGTGTTGTTTCTTCGTTTATTTGTTTCCATTATCTGATGCAATCTAAAACAAAGCGTTACCATATACCTGATAAGAAAGATAAGAATACTAATATATTCTTGGGTTATTACGATTTAAAAGCTAAAGTTTAATTTATATAGTTAACTATATAGTTACCATAGAAATTAACATTATCTTTTCTTTAACTATCTTGGTTTTATTAATTGTATCTAAAACAAATTCATATTATCCTTCTTGAAAAGACACTACATCAATATGGAAAAAAACTTCATATTTTTTTTAAAATTAATTTAATAAAACTAAATTTGCTGTAAATTCTCCATAGTAATAATGGTTATCTTTTACATAAATAGTAATTGTTTTGGTATTTCTATCAACTACATATTTATATATCGAATCATTATCTTCAATTTTTGCTAGTAGATCAGTATAAGACATAGAAGCTTGTTGAGCACTAGTTGTTACTCAAGCTGTAAATATTTCTTGATCTGTATTATTTATAGAAGCATTAACTTGGGGAGCCATAATCTTAGAAATATGAGGAATAGCTAAAATATATGTAGCTTTGTTGTTTCATGTAGGATCTTGTTTATATGTTTCTCATAAATTTTCAGTAACATACAATGTTGTAAAAGCATAGGCGCTAGCTATTCTTATGTTATTTGATTTTAAATAGGGGTAATATTTCTTACTACTTAAGAAATATGTAGGCATAGAGATTCTATCTCCTCCAAATCAGTTGCCTGGTATATCTTGAATTCGTGTAGGAGTATTTCATCTTTCAACGCCTGAGCACGACCAAAAAGCTCAAGAATAAAAAGAAGCATTAAAATCTAATTCTTTATCATCATAAAATTGCCTGGTTTTCTTTAATCAAACAAACTCAGTTACACCGGATTGGCTTCTAAAAGAATTTTTGCCAAAGTATTGAATTGTATAAGGTAATCCAATTTTTCCAAAAAGTTTACATGCACCGCTAAAACTCGCTCCTTCTAATGCAAGTGCACCTTTATCATCTTCTGCACTTGCTAAATTTTCTTTCTGTATATCAAATGAACCAAGAACTCCTCAGACATCGTATTCTACATTTTGGTATTTTACTTTGTAACCGATGTTTAAATACGGGTCACCAGTATTAACCATAGCAACATCTGAGTAAGCAATACCAACTTGGTTATTGTAAGGATTCATTCTTTCAAAACCAAATTTTTGACTACTAATTGTAGATAATTGGTTTGTTTGTCAACAATATTCAGATTGATTATTAAATAATTCTTCACATGTAATTTCAAAAATAGCTGGCTGTTGAATGTAAATACAATTAATTGTTACAGACCCTTTGTAGTATCGAGAGTCATCATTAACAGTTATTGTTAAAGTAAGTTCATTCCCAATAGTTTCAGTTTCTCCTGCCCCAGAAGAATAAGTAAAAGAAAAATCATCACTTATTAATGTTCCTGGATCAATGTTATTTGCTGCAGCAATAATATTGATTACTTTATTTTCGCCATTTTTTATATAACTTCCATTTTTTGTTCGATATACTTGCATTGGATTAGATGCATCTTGCCCTACTTTTATAACAGAACTTAGTTCAACTCTTGTGTCCTTCAGATAAAATATCACACAAGTGCTTCCGGTATAGTAAGAAGAATTATTACTAGGAACAATAGTTAATCTATATTCTCTGCCTGAAATGTTACATGCATCTTCAACGTTGATTTGAAGAGCATCTGTTTGTAATGATGAACCAAATTGTTCTTTTAATTTTAAAATAAATTCTTCATAAGTTGGTAACGTTGTCCAAGGAGATGAACTTGCTGTTGATGCACAATCTAAAAAGGTATTAACTGGGATAACTGTTGCAATGTCAGTAGAAGAAGATGGGATATTAACTTCGTAAGGAATTTGTAGTGTAGTTCCTTCGTCTACAATTCCACAGTATTTTGCATCAGTAGATAAATGAATTTCAACTTTATTGTTTTCAAAATTAAAAGTTAAATATGAAATAACGTTTTTGTAAATGTTATATTCTTCTGATTGACTAAAATAATTAGCTATAGTACTAATTAATGATTTTCTTGTTGGTACAGTTAATGAAGACTGTATTTTTGTCAATCCAGAAAAAAGTTCAGTAAGAGTGATTTTTCTAAAAACATTTGTGTATTCCAATGTAAACTCGCCGGTGTATCTCCCAGAAATTTCTTCTGCTTTAACAGAAAATGTCTTATTGGTTGAGTTAACAGAAATTGTTAAATCATTTAACAAAGTGGGATATTGGTTAAACAAATTATTTTCCATCAAATATTTGTATAAATGACCATAAACATCATCATTTGATAACACTTCTTTTACTCCAATAATTGGTTTTAGCGATGAATCAGTACCAATGTTGAATATCGAGTTAATGTCAACGATTGCATTAGACTCGTTTAAGCTATTAGTAGTGCTTAATGTAGTGTTATTTATATATATATATATATATAT
>CAMWQH010000076.1 GCA_947176435.1 uncultured Mycoplasmataceae bacterium | reverse complement strand
TCTTTCTACATTTCCGCTTGTACCATAACCGCTTTTTACACTTGTACTATATTCATTTAATAATTTGTCATTATTGCTTGCATTTCCTAAATATACAGCCTCTTCTGGCGGTATACTCACATCTAATACATATACTTTATTCATACTGGTAGCACTACTTGAAATTCTAAAATTAACAAATATTCCATTTCCAAATGCAGTATTTGTTCTTACTACTCCATAATAACATTCAGATGTTTTCCAATTTTCACCATCATAGCTATATGTATAATACCACGCATTACTTGTCATGAAAAACATACCATTTATATAATTTATATAAGTAAATCTTAAAGGAGTGTTAGTGCTTCCATAAGTAGTGGAATATAGTGTTATCTTTTTCCATATCAATCCATCTTCACTTACAAAACATATATTTTCCTGTGTTTCTATAGAAACATCTGTTGTAATTTGCACATTTATAACAAATTTTCCATTGCCATATGTAATATAACTTCCGTTAATATATGTGCTTTCTATATCAAGTGTTCCTTCATACCATCTTTTACCGTCATAACTGTATAGATATTGATTTGTTTTATATGCTGTAGCAATAAACATACCATTTCCATATATAATATCATTCAAAACTTGTTCTTTTATAGGAATAGAAATAATATTCCATTCTTTTGTTGTATCATAACTATAAGCAATATATCCTATTGAAGATGTAGAAGCACCTATTGCAACAAATATGCCATTTCCATATACTATTTTTTGTACTGCTGAAACAGCTCCGCTTCCTATTTTATTTGGATTATATGTTGTCCAATGAATACCATCTTTACTAACATAATTATTGGAAGCAACATTATTTAAAATGTAAAATCTATCTTTAATGAAACATACACAATAATAATAACCATTTCCTGGAAGTGTTCCTTCTGTCCAATTTTCGCCATCATAACTATATATGTATTTATTTGATATTTTTGAATTGCCATCAACATACTCAGGTCCTACTGCAACAAATACACCATTTCCATATGCTACATTACGCCAATATAATGAAGTATTGATTTCTATTTCTTTATATTTTGCGGATAGAATTTTGGGTTTTAAATTATTTCCTCCACCGCTTGGGAAATTTGATATAACGGATATACTCAACTTTTTTATCTCCCTTCTAAAAAAGGTGTTGTTTTTCACAACACCCCTCTTTTTAATCTAATACAATAAATGCAAAACTCAATGAAATTTCTGGTTTTTCACCATCTGCAATCACATATAATCTTTTTGTTCCTTGCTCAACTCTTGTACTTAACAAAGCATTTCTTGCTGTTTCTCTTTGCTCAGCTGTAGCATTGTCAGAAAGTCCTATAATAATTTTTTCATTACCAGTAAAGCCTAAAACTTCTAATGTAATAGGAGCTTCAAAAGTGCCATCGCTTTTTTCTATCCAATTTTCTACTCCAATATTTACAACATATATTACAGATTTATCAGCTTTTTCTTCTATTTTTTCTGTCAAACTAGCAGTATTTTCTGTTATATTAGTTTCTAATTGCGTAATTTTATTGTTGTTTTCTGAAATAGCGGTAGCATTTTCTGTTATTGCAGTAGCGTTTTGTGTAATATTATCTGCATTAGCTTGTATTTGTTTTTCTGCATTTTCAATGTTTTCAGTATTTGTATTGATATTGTTTTGCAGATTGGTAACAGTATTGTCGATTTCTGCTTTTGTATAGTATCCTGATAAATCTTGTATTTTATAAATGTCTTTCCAATTTCCGCTCTCACTGTCCCACAGATAAATGCTGTCAATTTCTCCTCCCAAAAAGGCATAATCTCCAGCTTCTCCTGTAGGTATAGCAATTTCTAAATCTTCTATTGTGTCATAGTAGCCTTTATTATGGCTTGTATCCCCTTCAATTTTATCTATACGAGCGTTGATACATTTTATCGTTTCGCTTTCCGCTATCAGACACGTAGCGTCTACAGACACTCTGTCATCAGCTGTCAACCTAAAATCTTCTTGAAAGGATATACTGCCCCCTATGTAATCTATTGTAAAATTTTCAGTGATAACAGTACCATTCTTTTTTACAATAATAGGAGGAGATTTCAGCCATAATTTTTTACCAAAATCAGCTTGATATATTCTGTATTGGTCGTCTTTTGATATTTCAACCGCTGTTAGTGGTATATCTGTATATGCCACTGTTTTTAAATTCAATATATCGCTAAGTTTGTTTAAAGCATCACTAAACCCTGCCATCAGCGGACTTTGTACTTCCGTTGACAGTGGGTCTTGTCTTTCCACCCCACTCATAATATATTTTCCTCCTATTTTTTTTCTTGATTTTCTGTTAAGCTATTTTCTATTCTTTGTTTTGCAATATCAAAATATTTACCATTAATTTCTATACCTATAAATTTTCTATTTGTGTTGATGCAAGCAACACCTGTACTGCCACTACCCATACAATTATCAAGTACAACATCTTGTTCGTTAGAATAGGTATTGATAAGATATTCCAAAAGAGGGACAGGTTTTTGTGTAGGGTGTTTTGTAGCATTTTCATTATTGCCATATACCACACCATTCCAATTAGAAAACTCTATTACATCTTTAGGGTATCGTGTTCCTTTTTCTATGTATCTATCTTGTTTATAATTTCCATATTGTTTACATCTACCGTTTTCTGTTTTACGTGTTTCCCCTATTTTTATACCTTTTTGTTTTATTTCTTCTTTACTCAACATCTGCATTTGAGGGTGATAAACAGGCAAATGTTTATAAAATACACATATATTTTCATGTGCCCTCATAGGCATTTTATTGGCATTAAGAAATCCTAAAGCAAGTGTTTTTTTCCATATAATCTCATAGCGAAACATTTTTCTATTACTACAAATCAAATCTGTTGTAAAAGGCTGTGTAGAAAAAAGCAGTATTGCAGCATTGTCTTTTATAATTCTGTTGTACTGTTTCCATAATTCATCTAATGGTAAGGACTGTTTGTCAAATTCTAAATCGGTAATCCCATAAGGCATATCACAAAGTATTAAATCAATACTTTTATCTGGTATATCATCCATTAATTTCATACAATCTCCCTGTAGTATTTCTATAGTATGATGCACTTTTTCACCTCAATCCCTTTTAGGCTTGCTGTACTGTAATGCCTGTTTGCTATCTGTAATTCCTTCTGTAGTAGGGTCATTGATATAGCCTACAATCCCCACGACACAACAGCCCAATAAAAAGGGATTGTAGAAAAGGGATTTTACTTGTTCTATTAGTATCGTCCAACTTGTAAACATTTCAGGACTAGCCCCCACTGCTGTAAGTATTACACCTATCAGACCAAACCAAAAATATGGATTTTTTGCTCTAACTTTCCAGTTGATTTTTTTCATATACTACACCGCCTTTACGTTAATGATATTGTTGCTCTCAATGTCCAGTTACCAGTCACTTTTGTACCTAAATTTTGAACTCTCCTGTTTAATGCAACCGCATTTGCTCCTACACCATTTTGTATTGCAAATTCATTCCAGGCAAAATTAGCTTCTGTATCTGTAAATGTAGTTTGATATATAATGCTTCTTACATTTACCTGTGGGTATGTTGCTTCCACTTTTTTGTAAAATGCGTTGCTGTCTTGCAGTCCTGTTTGTGTTGCACTTTCTGCTGTGCTTATTCTTCCTACACCTATTACTGCATTTGCTGCACTAAATGGTGTTGCTCCTGCAATACCGCCGAATATTTTCCACAATTCTTCTACACCTTTGTCAAGTACGATATTTCCTAATACAACTTCACTTTCTTCAATTTTTATAATCTCATCTGGATTATCAATATCGTCTTTCCATTTCAAAAGCTCCCATTTGCAATACCATTTTCCATTTTCGCTAAATCCTGTTATTGTTGACAAAAATTTATATAGCTTTTCTAAAAAAGAACTATCCTCTTTTTTTATTTCAATTATCTTTTTTAATATTTTAAATGATAGTGTTTCTTTTCCCACTTTTTCACAACCTTTCCATATATTCTATTTACATATTACTATATATATTATAT
>CAMWQH010000075.1 GCA_947176435.1 uncultured Mycoplasmataceae bacterium | reverse complement strand
GTCTAGTAATCAATAATATGAAAAAAATATTAGATCTAGATGAACTAGAAGACTTTTTTTCACCAAATCAAAAGAAATATCTAATTAACAAGATTGCTAGTGTTTGTTTTAATTATCAAAGTCTTAAAGTTCTTGTAAAAAACTCTCTAACACTACAAAAAATTGTTAAAAGCATTCTAGAACCTTACTGTGACGGAGATAGAGAAGAAGCTTGACAAATGATGTACAAAATTTGAGATGATAGGTATTTTACAGGTATAAATTTTGATCACTCTACTGGATATAAACTTTCTACTCCGATAGATCAAATTGAAATTAGTGATCAAACTACATACACATCAAAATATGAATGAAACAACGTCAAACCTGGTGATTTGTTTTTTAGTGAAATCGGGTTTTCAGATCAAGGGCAAAATACTGGACATTTAGCAATAATCGATGGTAAATTTAAAGATCCAAACAATAGAGAATATCTACGAACAATTGAATGCAATCAATACGGAATATCTTATGGATTATTAGATGACACAAGAATTTCTACAGTTGAAAACTTTGGACACGTTTTTAGAATTAATAATCTTACAGATAAACAAACTAATAAAGTCCTTGATTTTGCAAGACACGAAGCTAATAGAAATACAGAATATTCATGTCCCATTATGTTGACACTATCAACTACCTATCAACCATCTTGATACTGTTCAGAGTTTATATGAGTAGCTTACAAAAAAGCAGGAGTTGATTTAAATAAAGATAGTTACAGTCCAAATTCTTCTGTTGTTACCCCATATGATATTTGAAATTATCTAGATAAAACAAATATTTTGGATTATAAAGTTTAGTTTTTATATTTTATATATAAAATACTTTATAATTTTTATATCAATTTATTAGGAGTGTATTATGGCTGATGTCAAAAAAATAGTAGACAGTGTACGTGAAGCTCAAAGGAAATTCGCTAACTTTACTCAAGAACAAGTTGATGAAATTTTTTACCGTGCTTCATGAGCCGCTAACAATGCACGTGTTCCTTTAGCTAAACTTGCAGTTGAAGATACAGGAATGGGTGTTGTCGAAGATAAGATTATTAAGAATCACTTTGCTTCTGAATATATCTACAACAAATATAAAGCATTTAAAACTGTTGGTACTTATGAACAAGACCAAGCAGATGGTTATGAATATTTATATGAACCCATGGGAGTTGTTGCTGCGATTATCCCAACAACTAACCCTACATCTACAGCAATCTTTAAATGTTTAATTTCATTAAAGACTCGTAACGGTGTAGTTATTTCTGCTCACCCAAGAGCTTTCAAATCAACAATTGAAGCTGCTAAGATTATTCTTGAAGCTGCTGAAAAAGCCGGAGCTCCAAAAGGAATCATTAACTGATTACCTCAGGGTGCTTCAATGGAAGATACTGCTACTTTAATGAAAGAAGCAGATATTATTCTAGCAACTGGTGGTGGTGGTTTAGTTCATGCTGCTTATTCATCTGGTACACCTGCAATCGGTGTTGGTGCTGGTAACTGTCCTGCAATTATTGATGAATCTGCTGATTTAGAAATGGCTGTTGCATCAATTATCCAATCTAATACATTTGATAATGGTGTAGTTTGTGCAACCGAAAATTCAATCGTTTGTGTTACTTCTGTTTATGACAAATTTGTAAAAGAGCTTAAAAAACAATATGCACATGTTGTAACCGATCCAAAAACTTGCAAAAAAATCGGTAAAAAAATGTTCAAGGAAGGAAAATATGGATTGTTAAATCCTGATATGGTTGGTCAAAACCCACAAGGTTTAGCAAAAGTATTTGACATTAATGTTCCAACTGATGCTAAATTATTAGTTGTTGAAGCTAAATCAACTGCTTATGAAGAACCATTAGCTCATGAAAAACTTTCATGTTTTGTTTCTTTATTCAAAGCTAAAGACTTCAACGATGCTTTAAGAATTCAAGCTGAATTATTAAAACTTGGCCCTGGTCACACAGCTTCATTATTTGTTAATGAATGAAAACATCCTGAAAAAATTGATTTATTTAAAAATTCAGCTAAAACTGCAAGATTAGTTGTTAACTGTCCATCAGCATTTGGTGGTATTGGTGATTTATATAACTTCCACTTAGACCCATCTTTAACATTAGGATGTGGTACATGAGGTGGTAACATGTTTAGTGAAAACATTGGACCTAAACATTTATTAAACAAGAAAACTGTAGCAAAAAGGAGAGAAAACATGCTTTGATTACGTTTACCAAGCAAAATTTACTTTAAATACGGATGTTTAGAAGAAGCGTTAAGAGACTTATATGAAGACGGCGTTAAGAAAGTATTCATTGTTACTGACGGATTCATTTGACAGACATTTGGAACTAAACTTACAAACATATTAGAAAAATATGGAATTAAATCTCAAGCTTTCACAAGCGTTGAACCAAACCCATCATTATCTACAACATTAAAAGGTGCTGCTGAAATTAATTCTTACAACCCTGAAGCCGTTATTGCTATCGGTGGTGGTTCATCATTAGATGCTGCTAAATTAATGTGATTGTACAACGAATACCCAGAAGCTAAATTTCAAGATTTAGCATTAAGATTTATGGATATTCGTAAACGTATCTGTAAATTCCCTAAAGTTGGTAAGAAGTGTCAGTTAGTATGTATTCCAACTACAGCTGGTACAGGTTCTGAAGTTACTCCATTTGCTATCATTACAGATGACAAGACTCACGTTAAATATTCTTTAGCTGATTATGCATTCACTCCAAACATGGCTATTATTGATGCTCAATTTATGATGGGATTACCTCCAAGGATGACAGCTGTTACAGCTGCAGATGCATTTAGTCACTGTTTTGAATCATATGTTTCAATCTTAGCTACTGAATTTACTCGTCCTTACTCTTTAGAAGGTATTAAATTAATTCATAAATACTTAGAAAGAGCATACAAGAATGGTGCTAACGATAAAGAAGCAAGAGAAGCAATTGCTCATGCTGCTACAATCGCTGGTGTTGCATTTGGTAATGCATTCTTAGGTGTTGTTCACTCATTATCTCACAAGATCGGTGGACACTTCGGTGTAATGCACGGTGCTGCAAACGCAATCTACTTACCACACGTTATTGCTTATAACTCAGAAGTTGGCGTAAGAGAAAAACAAGCATACTGATCTCAATATGACCGTCCATTAGTAAGACAAAGATATTGTGAAATTGCTGATGTTTTAGGAATTAAAGGTAAAACTGAAGCTGACAAGATTAACAACTTAATTAAAGAAGTTCAAAGATTATTTAAAGCTGTTAACTTATGACAATCAACGCAAGAATACGGTGTTAATGATAAAGAATTTGAAAACATTCTTGATCAAATGTCAACTGAAGCTTTTGATGACCAATGTACAAACGCAAACCCAAGATTCCCTGCAATCAAGGATATGAAAGAATTATTCATTGCTGCTCACTACAACAAACCAGTTAGAAAAGTAACAAACAAAAAAGAAGTAAAATAATTTCTTTCTTTAGCAAAGAAAAATCTCACAATTAAGTGAGATTTTTTTATTTTCTAACTTCGCAATGTTCAGTAATTAAAGCGTGTTGAAGTTCTTTTATATATTGATCGATTTCTTCAGAAGAATATTTCTTGTTGTTTTTAAAATAAACTCTTAATGTGTAAGAATACTTGTTACCTTCAATTTGATAGATATCTATGTATTCAAATCTGTCAATGAAATGAAGTTTCTTTAATTCTTCAATTACATTAGTTGTATTTGAATTTATTGTTGAAACATAAGATATATCTTTATATACAGGCATCAAATTGGATTTGTATTCAACCTTATAGCTAGATGGATGATACATGTTAAATAATAAATTTAAATTAATAGTGAATGTATAAATTTCTTTACCATTTAACCCATATTTATTTACCTTAGAATCTTTGATTCTTCCAATATAACCTATTAATTGACCACTACAATAAATAGCTAATGTTTCATCAGCATAAAATACATCACTATTTTTAATAGGGAAATAATCAAATGCAGCATTAAAGATGTTTGCAACCGAATTTGTAATAGATTTTAATGAGTCTACATTGTAAACAATTTTAGATTTATTTACTTTATCTAAAACTAAATTAGAGAATGTTAATC
>CAMWQH010000074.1 GCA_947176435.1 uncultured Mycoplasmataceae bacterium | reverse complement strand
GGGTTAAAAACCAATATGAAAAAGATATTAAACACATTAACAATCGTTTAGATAAACAAGAAGAATTTAATAAACAAGTATTAGATCGTTTTGATAATCTTGTTAAAAAGAACAATCTAAAAGAATAGCAATGATTAAAGGCGTTAAATGTTCTATAACTAGAGCTTAAAGTTCTAAAAAATTATTATTTATTTTACTTGCATATATCACGCATTTATTAATAAAAGACATATAATATTTATGAGGTGAAAATTATGGCAATTTATGTATGCGATTTATGCGGATGAGAATATGATGAAGCAAAAGAAGGACCTTTTGCTGACAAACCAGATTCTTACGTTTGTCCGGTTTGCCACGCTAGCAAATCACAATTCTCTAAAAAATAAAAACTGATAAAGTTTTCGTTCAAAAAATTATTAGTTTCTAATAATTTTTTGTTTTTTATTACTATGGTAGAAAGAAGAAAAAATATGAATAAAATTTCAGAAAAAATTCATTATGTTGGAGTTAATGATTTAAAAATAGATTTGTTTGAAGGACAATATAAAGTTCCTAATGGGATGTCTTATAACTCTTATATTTTGTTAGATGACAAGATTACTATTATGGATACAGTAGATCAACATTTTAGTAATGAATGGTTAGACAATATTAAGAAAGAAATTGGTGATAAAAAACCAAGTTATTTGGTGGTTCAGCATATGGAGCCTGATCATTCAGGAAGTATTGCTAATTTTTTAAAAGTTTATCCAGAAACTACAGTTGTCGGTAATGATAAAACATTTAGAATGATTGACCAATTCTTTCATTGTGAAGTCAAAAATAAATTAGTAGTTAAAGATAATGATTCATTATCTATTGGTGAACACAAATTAACTTTTGTGTTTGCTCCAATGGTACACTGACCTGAAGTCATGT
Organism: uncultured Mycoplasmataceae bacterium; assembly: GCA_947176435.1. GTDB lineage: Bacteria > Bacillota_I > Bacilli_A > Mycoplasmatales > Mycoplasmoidaceae > Malacoplasma_A. Next base: position 3,287 of record CAMWQH010000074.1, on the reverse strand, counting down.
TTACTTATGAATCTACTGAAAAAGTGTTATTTTCAGCAGATGCTTTTGGTAAATTTGGTGCTTTAGGAACTCAAGATAACTGAATTGATGAAGCAAGAAGATATTACATTGGTATTGTTGGTAAATATGGACCTCAAGTTCAAAATATTTTAAATAAAGCAAAGCAAATTGATATTGCTACAATTGCTCCATTGCACGGACCAATATTAAATAATGATTTAGGTAAATACTTAAATCTATACGATTTTTGATCTTCATATAAACCTGAAGAAGAAGGTGTTGTAATTTGCTACACTTCAGTGTATGGTAATACTAAAAAAGCAGTAATGTTATTACAAGAAGAATTAACAAAAAATAACAAAAAAGTCATTGTTCATAATTTAGCTAGAGAAGATTTATCTGTTTGTCTAGCAGATGCATTTAGATATTCTAAATTAGTGTTAGCTACTACTACATATAATGCAAATCTATATCCATTTATGAATTTCTTTTTAGAAATTCTAGTTGAACACAATTTCCAAAATCGTTCAGTTTCATTAATAGAGAACGGCTCTTGATATCCAACTGCAGCCAATTTAATGAAAAAGAAATTAGAGAACTCTAAAAACTTAACTTATATAGAACCAAGTATTAAGATCTTATCTTCTTTAACAGATGAAAATATCAATCAAATTAAAGAACTAGCTAAGAATTTGTAAACAAAACATATAAGAAAATAAAATTAGCACTCTCACTTGACAAGTGCTAATTTTATGTTATAATCAAGGTGTTAATAAAACAAAGGAGATTTTATATGAACTTTAATTTTACACCTAGTGATAATAATAAGAATCCATTAGAACAATATGGTAGAAATCTTACGCAGGATGCAAAAGATAACAAATTAGATCCTGTTATTGGTAGAGATGATGAAATAAGAAGACTTATTGAAATCATGTCTAGAAAGTCTAAAAATAATCCAGTATTAATTGGTGAACCTGGAGTTGGTAAGACTGCAATTGTTGAAGGATTAGCTCAAAGAATTGTTAATAACGATGTTCCAGATAACTTAATGGATAAGACAATTATTGAATTGTCTTTGCCATCTTTAATTGCAGGAGCTTCTTATCAAGGACAATTCGAGGAAAGAATTAATTCCGTAATTAAAGCTGTTAAAGAAAGAGGTGATGTAATTTTATTTATAGATGAGTTACATCAACTTGTAGGAGCAGGAAGAACTGGTCAAGGTGGAATGGATGCAGCAAACATTTTTAAACCAATGATGGCTCGTGGGGAAATCAAGATTATTGGTGCAACTACTCTTAATGAATATAGACAATATATTGAAAAAGATGCCGCTCTTGAACGTAGACTTCAAAAAATTTACGTTAAAGAACCATCTAAACAAGAAGCAATTACTATTATGAGAGGTCTTAAAGAACGTTGAGAATTATTTCATAAAGTAAAAATTCACGACTCTGCATTAGTGGCAGCAGTTAATCTATCAGATCGTTATATTTCAGATCGTTATCTTCCAGATAAAGCAATTGATTTGATTGATGAAGCTGCAGCTAAAGTAAAGACTGAAATGCATTCTTTACCTGCTGAATTAGATAAAATCAATCGTGAAATTATTCACGTGGAGACTGAACGTGCAGCTTTATCTAATGAATCAGATGATAAATCTAAGAAACGTTTAAAAGTAGTTGAAGAAAGATTAGCTGAACTTAAAAAAGCGCAATCAGTTGAAACAACTAAATGACAAAAGCAAAAATCAGAACATGATGAATTAAATAAACTTAAAAAAGATTTAGATGAATCTAAATCTAAAATTGATCGTTTTCAATCAGAAGGTGAGTTTGAAAAAGCATCAAAACTTTTATATGTAACTATTCCTGAAACTCAAAAAAAGATTGATGCTTTAGAAAAGAAAATTCAAGAAGATTCTGATTCATATATTAGTGACTCAGTAACTGCAAACGAGGTTTCTGAAGTTATTGCTAAGCAAACTGGTATTCCATTAGACAAAATTATGGAATCTGAAAAGAACAAGTTACTTAATTTAAAATCTGAATTAGAAAAATATGTTAAGGGACAAGATGAAGCAGTTACTTTAGTAACTAATGCAGTTATGAGAGGACGTGCAGGAATTAACGACCCATCTAGACCAATTGGCTCATTCTTATTTATGGGACCAACTGGAGTTGGTAAGACTGAACTTGCTAAATCATTAGCAAGAGCGTTATTTGATAGTGAAAAATCAATGGTAAGATTTGATATGAGTGAATACATGGAAAAACACTCAGTGTCTAAATTAATTGGTGCTCCTCCAGGTTATGTAGGTTATGAACAAGCTGGTGAACTAACTGAAGCAATTAGACGTAGACCATATTCAGTTATTCTATTTGATGAAATTGAAAAAACTCATCCTGATGTATTAAACTTGTTATTACAAGTTTTAGATGATGGAGAATTAACAGATTCTCAAGGAAGAAAAGTAAACTTTAAAAATACAATCATCATCTTGACAAGTAACATAGGTGGTGCAGAAATCTTAAATGACAAGAAAGATAAAGCACTTGATGAATTAAAGAAAGCTTTAAGACCAGAATTCATCAATAGAATTGATGAGATAGTAGTATTCAATAAGCTTTCTGAAAATGTTATTGAAAAAGTTGTTCAAAAATCTCTTGATGAACTATCAAATAGATTAAAACAACAAGACATAATTGTTGCATTTGATAAATCTACTATTTCTAAAATTAAAAAAGAATCTTATGAACCTTTATATGGTGCTAGACCAATTAAACGTTATGTTCAAAAAAATATTGAAAATTTTTTAGCAAACGAAATAGTTCAAAACAAGATTAAGAAAAATCAACAATACAATATGAAAGTTGTAGATAACAAATTCAAATTAGTTGGAACAAAGAATTAGGTATAACCTAATTCTTTTTATTTTGATTAGTTATTAAACGGCTATAATTCAGCCTTCAGGTAATCCTTTAGATTTTAGAAACTCAAGAAGTTGTTCGGAAGAGATTAAAGAATTTAAAGATTTAACTTTTCCTGAAGATGAAATTTCCGAAAATGTATCAGTGCCAATATTTATTTTGCTTTGATAATCATTAGGTAAACCATTTCATTTTATTTCACATAATGCAGAACAGTTTTTAAAAACTTCTAGTCCAATAGTCGTTAAACTACTTGATAATGTTACAGAATTTAGAGATGAGCAATAACTAAAACCTTCTTGACTAATTGTTTTTAAACTATTTGGAAAACTTACAGAAGTTAATGATGTACAC
>CAMWQH010000073.1 GCA_947176435.1 uncultured Mycoplasmataceae bacterium | reverse complement strand
GATATGATTAATAAAATTATTAATCATAAAAACATTAATTTAGTTTTAAATTCAAAACTAAGACTTTCTTTAAAAAACAATAAAACATATATTGATAATAAGCAAATAAATGATCTAATTTTTTATTGTGGGTCCATAGATGAATTGCTTAATTTTAAATATGGAATTTTACCATATCGAAGTTTAGATATTAAGTTTGAAACATTTAATAAAAACTCTTATCAAGAAAATGCAGTAATTAATTATCCTGCTCATAAGACAATGACTAGAATTGCTGAATATAAAAAGATGACATTTCAAAACCTATCTAAGGTAACTACAATATCTAAAGAATTTCCTGGGCAATTTGCTCCAAAATCTAAAAAATTTGGCGTAAGATACTATCCAATCAAAAACGATAAGAACACTGTTATTTACAATAAGTATGCAAAAGAATTGTCAAAATTTAAAAACCTCCATACTCTTGGAAGACTCGCAGAATACAAATATTATGATATGGATGAAGCAATTGCTTCAGCATTACAAATATTTGATAAATTATTTAATTAATTTAACTCTTTTAAAAACAAATTTGTTGTTTGAGTACTTAGCAACAGATTTATTTATTGAACACTCAACAGCAATACAAAAGATTCAGTTGTTTTTTCATCAATAATCAAACAAAACAACTGAAGAATTTGATTGAAGTTTAATTAAGCATTCATGCATACATCACATTTCATAAAATTGGTTAATCTTATTTCTTGAACAATTTAGCATTCTATTTTCTTCTTTTGAAAAATGATTTTTGCTAATTTGTTTTCAATTAATTTTTGGATTTTTAATCTCGATATCTATTGCGACATTAATTTTAGAACACGCAATAGCTACAATATTTTTTTTGTGAGAAATAGAAAAAAATAGTTTATTTTTTTTAATGTATGGCTTTTTCTTGTCTTGTCTAATTAATTGATTAGAATTTATATTGTTTTTTAGACACATTAAATATAGTAAATAGCACGAAAGCAAATATTGCTTTTTTGATTCTTCATCAACATATGAATTTAATTTATTAATGCTAAAAAATTTTCCAAGCAATGATTGATATTTTTTAATATTCTTTAAATTTATTATGCATGTATCAGCATATAAAACATTTATTAAGTTTTTATTCATTGTTATATATATTAATCTTAATTATTAAAAATATCAAGTTTATTTATAATAAATATATTAAATATTAAGAATTATGACAAAGACTGAATTAATAAAAAAACTTAGAGATATGACTCAAGCAGGAGTTATGGATGTTAAGAAAGCACTTGATGCATGTGCTGATGACTTAGAAAAAGCTGCTGAATGATTGAGAGAAAAAGGTATTGCAAAAGCTGCTAAAAAAGCTTCTGCTGTTGCTGCTGAAGGTGTTGCAGCAATTGGTATCGAAGGAGACAAAGCTGTTATCGTTGAAATCAATTCGCAAACAGATTTTGTTGCTAAGAACGAAAACTTTTTGCAATTAGCAAGTGATATTAAAGCAGCTATATTAGTTAACTCTCCTGCATCAATTGAACAATGTAACCAAATAAAATTACTATCAGGTAATTCAATTGAAGATGCTTGTAAAGAATTAACAGGAAAGATTGGAGAAAAGATTGCTGTTAGAAGATTTCAAATCGTTAACAAAGATGCAAATGATTCTTTTGGCGTTTACGAACATTCAAATAAGAAAATTGCTGTTTTATTAGTATTAAATGGCAAAGTAGATTCGGAAGTTGGTAAGAATGTTGCTATGCATGCAGCAGCTATGGGCCCAAGATTTATGGATAGAAATAGCGTTGATAAAGCGTGATTGGAAAGTGAATCAAAAATTTTAAAAGAACAAACTATTGCAGAAGGAAAACCGGCTGATAAAGCTGAAATGATTGTTAAAGGAAGAATTAATAAATCAATTGCAGAAGTTTGTTTAACTGAACAAGTATATGTTAAAGATCCATCAATGAAAGTTTCTGAATATTTGAAGCACAATAATACTTCATTAAAGCAATACATTCGTTATGAAGTTGGTGAAGGTATTGAAAAGAAAGTAGAAGATTTTGCAGCTGAAGTTGCAAGTCAAATGAAATAATATGACTAAGCAAAATATCATTGTTAAATTAAGTGGCGCTGCATTAAAAGATAGCAATAATGATTCTATATTGAGTGGAGAAAAATTATCGAATCTTGCAAAACAATTAATAATTTTATCTAAAAAATACAACATTGGAATCATTGTTGGTGGTGGTAATATTTGAAGAGGTCAAGCAGCTAATGCTAAATTGTATGATTTAGATCAAGCTCATTATATGGGTATGCTTGCTACTGTGATTAATTCAATAGCATTAAAAGAAGTTTTAAAGAGAAATAAGGCAAAAGCCATAGTTTACTCATTAATTGACATGCCAAAAGTTGCATCAACATACAATTTAGATGATGTAAAAGAACACTTACAAAATGGTTATATTTGCATTATGTCCGGTGGAACTGGAAGTCCATTTTTTTCTACAGATACAGGTGCTGCATTACATGCTGCTGAAATAGGTGCAAAGTGTATTCTCGTAGGTAAAGACGGAGTGGATGGTGTTTATTCTGCTGATCCTAAAAAAAACAAGAATGCAAAACGTTTTGATCATTTAACATATGATGAAATTATCAAAAGAGATTTAAAAGTTATGGATATGACATCAATCACTTTTTGCAAAGCAAATAACATTAGTTTAATTGTTTTTAATAACAATCAAAAAGATGGAATTATTAAAGCGATTAACAAACAAACTAAAGTAACAATTGTGGAGAATAAATAATATGGAGTGAAGCGAATTACAAGAACAGTTTGAATTAGAAGCAATTGAACCAATTGAATGAATGAATGAAGAATATAAAAAAATTCGTTCTGGAAGAGTTTCTATTTCTATTCTTGATAACGTTAAGGTTAATGCATATGGTGAATTAATGAACTTAAACCAACTTTCTAACTTACAAGTTGTTGATGCGCGTCAAATTTTAATCAAACCTTATGATAAATCTCAAATACACGATATAGCTAAAGCTATTTCTATTGCAAACATAGGAGTTAATCCACAAATTAATTCAGATAATATTAGATTAATTTTTCCTCCTCAGACAGAAGAAAACAGAATTTCAAATGTTAAAAAAGCTAAAGCAATTTTAGAAGAAACAAAAGAGAAAATTCGTAACATTAGAAAAAACGTTCAAACTACATACAAAAAACTTTCTGGTGTTAGTGAAGACGTAATTCGTTATTTTGAAGAAGAATTAAACAAAATTACTAAAAAATACAATAACGATTTAGAAACTGCTTTTCAAGTTAAAGAACAAGAATTAATGAAGATTTAATCATGTCTTTAAATAAAAAAATAAATGTTGCCATTATTATGGATGGCAACGGTAGATGAGCAAAATCTCGTAATAAACCTAGAACCTTTGGCCACAAAAAGGGATTAGATACTCTTGAACATTTAATCAAAGACATAATTGCTACCAAAACCAAAATCGATTGATTATCAGTGTTTGCATTTAGCACTGAAAATTGACAAAGGCCTAAAGCTGAAGTAAATTTTTTACTTAAATTATTTGAAAATAGTTTAGATAAAAAATTAATAAATGAATTAAATAAGCAGAACATTAAATTTGTTTGGACTGGTTTTAAGGAGAAATTATCAAAAAAGCTTATTCATAAAATTTTGCTTGTTCAAAATTCAACTAAAAACAATTCAGGTTTAAAATTAAATATCGTTTTTAACTATAGTGGTTTAAAAGACATTGAACAATTTAAATCATCTAAGAAGTTGGTTTCATCTAACATTCCAGATATTGATTTATTGATTAGAACAAGCGGGGAAAAAAGAATTAGCAATTTTTTATTATGCCAGCTTGCTTATTCAGAATTGGTTTTTGAAAAAACTTTGTGGCCAGACTACACAATTAATATTCTTAAAAAGAATATAATAGAATACAAAAAGAGAAATCGTCGTTTTGGTAAAATTTAATGAACAAAAATATACACATCCATGTAAATAAAATTTCAGACGAGCAAAGAAACAAGTTCAATTCACGAACACGAACTTCTGTTTTTATTGTTTTATATTCTATTATTGCGATGGTTTTAGGCATGTTATCTTCAATCGAAAATCCATGATTTTCAATGCCTAAAGAAGCTTTACTTGTTTTTGGTATATTGTTTTTAATTGCTATTTCTATTGTTCTATTTCTTGGGTGTAATGAATTATTCAATTGCTATTTAAAAAAAATATCAATTAGTCACACAA